>NZ_OUNR01000022.1 GCF_900403705.1 Nitrospira lenta
AGGAACCATTACCTCATCGCCGAAAACTCAGCAAGCAAAACAGCAGCAACTCACCGCAAGCCCCTCTGACTATTGCCGGCCCCACATCCTCCTTGCCCACAATCCCCGCAGCGCCCTGCCATCCGTTCAAACTGAATGGCTCCTGCCACCGAACTTACTCAATAACTCTTTACCCACCTCTATCTACTGATATTTTTAAAATTCGTGATTGCATACCTAATTACCCGAGCTTCTCATCACTGACCGGATATGAGGGGTCGTATTATTTTCACTCTCATGGTACTGTTCTCCCGCGCTTCCGATAGCACTGAACACAACCGAGGAAATCCATGGTTCAGGATGTTATCCGCTATCCCCGCAAGGCGGAACAGAACACAGGCCTCCAGACGCCGGTGCGCACGCACCTTGCCAAATCGCTGAAATCATTCCGACCGGTTCTCTCTAGAGTCGCAGGATTACCGCCTCACCTCTTTTGTTCCCATCCTTCAAATGTTCGAGTACAAGTCCTGCCCCCTGAATCGCGAGACATTGAGCTATCGGCAATCCCGGCCATCGTGTCAGGTAACCTCAACACCGCCGCGACAGTCGCTCCTCCCACCTACCCGAAAGGTGGTGAGGTTCACGCATTATCCAATGTCTCACCATCCTCCCGAAGGAACGTCTTCCTCGAAGAGCGTTCATTCGGAAGCACCGCAACCGTGATCGAATAGAAAGGAATGGCACCATGATTCAATCACCGTGGACCTCCTCGATCAATGACATGCAACGGCTGTGGAAGTGGTTCCTCGCGCTCGGCATCGGCTTACTGGTGTTAGGCACTGCCGCTCTCTGGGCTTCCGTTGCGGTCACGCTCACCTCGGTCCTGCTGTTTGGCATCCTGCTGCTCATCAGTGGCATCATCCAAGTCGTTCACGCATTCCAAACTCGGCAGTCCGACGGCTTTGCGCTTCGCCTCATTGCCGCGATCTTCGATCTGGTGATCGGCCTCCTGATGGTGACTCACCCAATGGCGAGTGCCCTGGCGTTGACGCTCCTACTGGCGGCCTTCTTCCTCGCCGGCGGCCTGTTCCGAGGTATTGCCGCCCTATCGCTCCGGTTTCCCAATTGGGGTTGGGCGCTGACCAGCGGCATCGTCAGCGTCCTCTTCGGCTTGCTCCTCATGATGGAATGGCCGGAATCCGGCCTCTGGTTCATCGGGATGTATATCGGCATCGACATGGTTTTTAACGGCTGGGGGTGGATCATGCTGGCACTGGCGGTTCGTCCCGCTCAAAACGGCAATCTCGCAGCCGCGCAACATGGCTCTGCTGGCGCCCGATAGCCGGTCTTCGGCTCGGCATGGTGCGGCAGAGACAGACGGAACCGTTTGAATCAAGAACAGTCGCGAGCGACATCGCTCGCGTTATCACGAGAGGAGACGACAATGGTGACCCTGCGAATCAATGGGGTAGAGAAGACCGTGGATGTCCCGGACGACATGCCGCTCCTGTGGGTGCTGCGCGATGTCCTTGGACTGACGGGCACGAAATTCGGTTGCGGTATGGCGCAGTGCGGAGCCTGCACGGTGCATCTGGACGGCCACCCGATTCGATCCTGCATCATGCCGGTGGCTGCGGTCGGCAAGAAACCCATCACCACAATCGAGGCGATCGGCCAGACGCCGGTTGGCAAAAAAGTCCAGAAGGCCTGGCAGGATCTGGAAGTGGTGCAATGCGGGTATTGCCAGTCCGGCCAGATTATGGCGGCCACGGCGCTCCTGAAGGCCCATCCGAACCCCAGCGATAGCGACATCGACGCGGCCATGGCCGGCATCATCTGCCGTTGCGGGACCTATGTGCGTATTCGCGCCGCGATCAAGCAGGCGGGCCAGCCGTCCTGATTTCACTGATAGGCAAGGAGTCTTACGATGAATAGTGAACCATCCTCGAATACAGCGAAGGACGACCCAGAACTCCAGTCCGGCAGCGGCGTGTCCCGCCGGACATTCCTGAAGATCAGTGCGGCGGCCGGCGGCGGCCTACTGTTGGGCTTCATCATGCCTGAGAAAATTTGGCGCACGGCAACGGCTGAGGCCAAGGCCGAAGCGAAGTTTGCGCCCAACGCCTTCATCCGCATTGGTCGTACTGGTCTGGTAACCTTTATCATGCCCTATGTCGAGATGGGACAGGGCACCTACACATCGATCCCCATGCTCATTGCCGAAGAGCTGGAAGTCGATCTCAAGCAGGTCACCCTCGAAGCGGCGCCGCCCGACATCCGGCACTACGCGAATCCCCTCCTGCAAATGCAAGTCACCGGTGGGTCAACATCTGTGAAAGCGGCTTGGGAGCCGCTCCGCCGTGCCGGAGCTGCCGCGCGCATGGTGCTCGTGGCCGCGGCGGCGCAGAAGTGGAAAGTAGATCCGGCCTCCTGTCGAGCCCATAAGGGCAAGGTGACGCATACGGCGAGCGGCCGCACGCTCGCGTATGGAGCGCTGGTCGATACGGCGGCGACGTTGCCGATGCCGGACAAGATCGTGCTCAAAGACCCGAAGGATTTCACCCTTATCGGCACCCCCGCCAAGCGCCTCGACGCGCCGAACAAAGTCAACGGCAAGGCCATATTCGGCATCGATGTGAAACTCCCCGGCATGAAGATCGCCACCGTCACAGCCTGTCCCGTCTTCGGAGGCAAGCTGGCGAGTGTGGACGACAGCAGGGCGAAAACCATCAAGGGAGTCCGTCAGGTCGTGCGCCTCGACAATGCGGTCGCGGTCATCGGCGACCATATGTGGGCCGCCAAGCAAGGTCTGGCCGCGCTCACCATTACCTGGGACGAAGGCCCCCACGCCAAAATCAACAGTGCCGATATCGTCGCGCAGCTCGACGCGGCGTCGCGGCAAGAAAGTGCTGCGGTTGCGGGCAAAGCCGGAGATGCGGCCAAGGCCATGGCCGGCGCGGTAACAAAGGTTGAAGCCGTGTATCAGATGCCGTTCCTCGCGCATGCGACGATGGAGCCGATGAACTGCACGGTGCACGTCGGGAAAGACGAGTGCCACGTGTGGGTGGGATCGCAGATCGTCACGCATGCCCAGGCTGCAGCCAGCGAAGTGACGGGTCTGCCGCTTGAGAAAGTCCACGTCCACAATCAGTTATTGGGCGGCGGCTTCGGGCGGCGCCTGGAGGTCGACTGTATCACCCAGGCTGTGCAGATCGCGAAACACGTCAATTACCCGGTGAAAGTCGTGTGGACAAGGGAAGAAGACATCCGGCACGACATGTATCGCCCCTACTACTACGACCGAATCGCGGCCGGCCTTGACGAACAAGGCACGCCTGTCGCCTGGCAGCATCGCATCGCCGGCTCCTCGGTCTACGCGCGATGGATGCCGGCAGCCTTCAAAGACGGGTTCGATCCCGACGTGGAAGGCGCGGACAAACCACTGTACACCCTCCCTAACATCTTGGTGGAGTACGTCCGCCAGGAACCGCCCGGTATTCCCACCGGATTCTGGCGCGGGGTGGGCCCCACTCACACCATCTTCGTCGTCGAGAGCTTCATCGACGAACTGGCGGCGGCGGCGAAGAAAGATCCCGTTGAATACCGGCGCGCGCTGCTCGACAACTCGCCGCGTGCCGCGGCCGTGCTCGACCTCGCGGCAAAGAAGGCGGGCTGGGGAACGCCGCTGCCTGCGCGCCATGGCCGCGGCGTGTCCGTGCAATTCGCGTTTGGCAGCTACATTGCGCAGGTCGTCGAAGTCGAGGTCCGCAAGGATGGCGACGTGCGCGCCACCCGCGTGGTCTGCGCCGTGGACTGCGGAGTGACGGTCAACCCGGATACCGTGAAAGCGCAGATCGAAGGCGGCATCATGTTCGGTCTCACGGCCGCTCTGTACGGCGAAATTACGCTCAAGGACGGCCGTGTCGAACAGAGTAATTTCCACGACTACCAAATGTTGCGGATCAATGAGGCCCCGGCGGTCGAGGTCTATCTGGTGAAGAGCGCTGAAGCGCCGGGCGGCATCGGTGAACCAGGGACGGCGGCGCTGGCGCCGGCGTTGATGAACGCCATCTTTGCGGCGACCGGCACACGGATCCGGAAGCTGCCGGTGAACCGGCTTGAGCTGCGTTCCACATAGGTTCAGAAGGACCATCCCGTGAAGCGCTCGCGGAGTGCCCATTGTTCATACTGCCCGTGGCAGTGCTGATAACAGCCGGAGGCTGGCTGATCCTGCCCCCGCATGAACCGACAGGCGTTGCGGACAGCACCCGGATCGACCTGGCGGCTTATCAGGGAATCAATCGCACCGACACGCCGTAAGGACAACGAATCGAACAGCCCCGAGGGAAACATGAGCGAGCTCCAAGCCATCCTCGATGCATATAGCGACATGCTGCGAAAGAACGCCCCAGCCGCGCTCGCGACCGTTGTGCAAGTCGCGGGATCGGCGTACCGGCGGGCCGGCGCACGGATGCTGATTGCCGCCGACGGCCACACCATCGGCTCCGTCAGCGGCGGATGTCTCGAACGCGATGTCCTGAACCAGGCCAGGCGGGTCCTTCAATGGAGCGAACCCCGTGTGGTCACGTACGATTCGATGTCCGATGATGACGTGGCGTGGGAATTCAATCTCGGCTGCAACGGGATCGTGAATGTGCTCATTGAGCCGATGACTCACGACAAGGAGCAGGATCACCTCGGATTTCTTGCCAACTGTCTCCGCCACCGGCAAACGGGAATTGTCGCGGTCGTGTTCGGAATAGAAGGTACAACGAAGGCAAAGATCGGAAATCGTTTACTCCTGAGCGAACACGGACCGGCAGTACACGACATCGGAGACGGCGAGCTTGCGGACGCCATTCTTGCGGACTCCTCGTGCGCGCTGGAAAGCAGCACCTCCACAGCCAAACGGTATGAGCTGGCCGCAGGTCGCGCAGACGTGTATATCGAGGTCATTCTGCCGCCGGTTCCGCTGGTGATTTTCGGGGCGGGACACGATGCCCTCCCGCTCATTCGCCTAGCGAAAGAACTAGGGTGGCATGTCACCCTGGCCGATCCCCGTCCGGGCCATGCGACTCGCACGCGTTTCCCTCTGGCAGATGTCCTGATCGCCTGCCGGCCGGAGGAGATGCTCGAACACATCACCCTAGATGGGCGTACCGTAGCCGCCGTCATGACGCATAACTTTCTCCATGACTCAGAGCTGTTGCGAGTCTTGTTGCCGTCACCAGTGCGCTATGTAGGAATTCTTGGGTCAAAGCGGAGAACGCGAAGACTGCTGGACCACCTTCAGCAGGCCGGCGTCTCACTCAGCGAACACCATCTCAGCCGGGTGTACAGCCCCATTGGCCTCGATATCGGAGCCGAGACCCCCGAAGAGATTGCACTCGCGGCCGTCGCTGAGATCAAAGCCGTTCTCACCGGCCGGTTAGGCGGCATGTTGAGAACCAGAGAGGGTCCGCTGCACGAACCGAACGTGGACGACAATGTGATCGCCGCGTCCGGAACCACGCAGGGGACGATGTATTGTGGCCTCGAGTACTGACCACAGGATCGATGCATTCGATGTGCACAACGAACGGAGCAGCCCGTCAACGGCCATCATCATCCTCGCCGCGGGAGCATCGGCGCGCATGGGAAGCCCAAAGCAATTGCTGCGATATGGCGACCAGACTATGCTGCGGCACGCGGCACTGGTTGCCCTCGCATCAGTATGCCGCCCGGTCTTCGTCGTCCTTGGCGCGTATGCTGAGCAACTCCGGAGCGAGATCGACGATCTGCCCGTCCACCTTGTGCTGAACGAGCAGTGGGCCGAGGGAATGGGGTCTTCCATCCGCGCCGGTCTCACAGCCCTCACGACAGATGACCGCCAACAGGCGACGGAGGCCCTCGTGCTGATGTTGTGCGACCAGCCCTATGTGACGGCCGGCGTCATCGACCGCCTTGTCACGGCCTATCATTCGAACGACAAAGGAATCATGGCGTCGGAGTATGACGGAACCCTGGGGGTGCCGGCCCTCTTTGGACGTGAGTCCTTCGCCGAACTCGCGGCGCTCAGCGGCGCAGGAGGAGCGAAGACCGTCATCGCCGCTCACGCATCCGACGTGGTGCGCGTGCCGTTCCCAGGAGGCGCGACTGATGTGGACACACCGGACGACTACCTGCGCCTCCAACAGCGAGCCCCACACGAAGACGGCATCAGCAATGAAGAAGGAGATGTCTCATGAAGATTGCGCTGATCGGAGCCACCGGATTTGTCGGGACAGCCATCTTGAAAGAGGCCTTGGACCGTGGCCATGACGTCACGGCGATCGCCCGGCATCCAGAGAAGTTACAACCGCATCCGAGGCTTCGCCCGCAAAAAGGCGATGCGTACAACCCCGAGGAGGTTGCTCGCTTAGTCGCAGGCCATGATGCGGTGATCAGCGCCTTCAATTCAGGATCGAGCAATCCTGATCTCTACAACCAGCAGCTGAAAGGGACCGCGGCCATCATCACAGGCGTGAAAGAGGCCGGCATCACACGCGTCCTCTGGGTGGGAGGGGCAGGCAGCCTAGAGATCAAGCCGGGCGTCCAGTTGGTGGATACTCCGGAATTTCCCAAAGACTGGAAGCAGGGGGCACTGGCAACCCGCGAGGCGTTGAATCTGCTGCGTAAAGAAACGATTTTGGATTGGTCCTTCCTGTCGCCTTCGGCCGACCTATCCCCCGGCCAGCGGACCGGGCGGTTCCGGCTCGGAAAAGACCAATTGCTGACTGACGCGAACGGAAAGAGCCACATCTCGACCCAAGACTATGCCATGGCCATGATCGACGAAGTGGAAAAGCCGATGCACCGTCGGCAACGCTTTACGGTGGGATATTGAAGACATGCCGCTTACCTGCCGCATGTCCTTACCCAGACCATTACGCCCCAGAGCTCACTCGGACACTTGATCCTGAATGAGTTGGTTACTCACCCTCAGACGATCGACAGGAGTATTTGTGTGTGCACGCTCCCTAGGTGTAGATTGGAGCCCTTGCCATCCGATCGCGACAGTCGCCTCGGAAGACAAGGGAGAATCCAAACAGATTGTTCCACGTTAAATTTTAAGGAGGTTTCGTTATGAGAGTAGCAGCAGCGCTTGTGTGCGGGCTCTTCATGCTAGCGGCCAGTCCGGTTCTGGCTCAAGAGGCTGGTAACGCGGGCAGAGGGCCGAACATGGAAATTCTGAAAGAAAAATTGAAAGCGGACAAGAAACTGCTCGTGGCCGAAAATATGGTCCTCACGGATGCCGAGGCCAAAGCGTTCTGGCCACTGTACGATGCGTATCAGACTGATCTGAACCAGTTAGATGACCGACTCGGAAAAGTCATCTCCGACTATGCCTCAGCCTACAACGAGGGAAAGGGCATGATTACGAATGACACGGCTCAAAAATTATTGACTGAAGCGCTGGCGATCGACGAGGCCGAAGTGAAACTGAAGCGTTCCAGCGCGGAGAAAGTCGGCAAGGTATTGCCCGCGACAAAAACAGCCCGCTACATCCAGATGGAAAGCAAGATTCGCGCGTTAATCAAATTCGAACTGGCCTCAAATATTCCGCTGGTGTACTAAAACACTCCGCGCTGAAGTGTCTTCTTTCGAACGGCTGCTGAGGCCAGATCATGGTATCTGGCCTCAGTACCACCCAGCCACCGGTTTATTCACACTGGAGAAATTCCCCTGCTCCATGGAATTTCTCCAGTGCAATTCCCCCTTCAAGCGCAGACGACTACTCGCCGATCAAGTGAGATTCTCACCGTAACCTACTATTTCAACAGACATTTCCGTCACACTCTACGCCCTGCTCTCCTCCGGCACGGTCCCTGCTGTGACCCCTCTCTATAATGGGGTCACATTCCTCCATCTTGTTGATCGAAGATAGCCCTGGCGAGCAGGAATTATTTCGTCTGGCGCTGGCGCAGACCGGCCTAGATGTCGCGCTCTCCACTGAGCAAGATGCCGAAGCGGCGCTTCACTTTTTGAACACCCATACAGCTCTTCCCACAGTAATCCTTCTCGACTGGCACCTGGGCAAGCAGCGGGGCGATGCGTTTCTGAAACGGCTGCGGACAGACACCCGCCTTGCCGCCATCCCCGTCGTCGTCTTTACCACGTCAGACGATGCGTCCGACCTCTCCCTCGCCTATGCCAGCGGCGCAACCGGCTACGTCGTGAAGCCGAGCACCTTTACTGAACTCATTCAATGCGCCACTGATATCTGCCGATACTGGCTGGATAGAAACCGCGTGCCGCATACGATTGGAACCCCATGCTGACCCGCGCCGCGCTGAAAAATCCCTACGCCGTCTTCGCCATCTGCATGATCGCGCTGGTGCTGGGCGGGGTGTCGTATCAGAAAATGCGCGTGGACATCTTCCCGGAAATCAAGATTCCCTCGATCCTCGTCACCACCTTCTACCGCGGCATGAGCCCCAGCGAGATGGAAGGCGCCATCACGCTCAAGCTAGAGCAGCGCTTCGTCGAGGCCAGCTACGTTGAACACATCGAGTCGCAGTCGCTCGCGGGCATGAGCTACATCAAGGTCTTCTTTCAGCCGGAATACAGTATCGACTCGGCGCAATCGGAACTGACTAGCCTCGCCTTCAGCATCATCCGCCAGTTGCCGCCTGGCGTCTATCCGCCTTCGGTCTATAAGTTCGGCGTATCGAGCCTGCCGATAGGCCTGCTCTCGGTGAGCAGCGACACGCTCGGCCCGAAAGAAATCCGCGACCTGGCCTACTTCAACATCCGTTCGCAGATCGCGACGATTCCCGGCATCTCGTTCGGCCCTCCGCTGGGAGGCAAAGTTCGGCAGATCACCGTATTCATGGATCCGTCGCGGATGATGGCGCGCGGCGTCTCGCCCTCCGACGTGGTAAAGGCCATCAATTCCCAGAGCGCGATCATCCCAGCCGGCGACATCAAGATCGGCGACCTCGACTACTACGTCTATTCCAACAGCCTCATCGACGCGGTAGACAAAATCAATGACATCCCCATTAAGGTCGTGAACGGCACGCCGATCCTGGTGCGCGATATCGGCACGGCAGCGGACAGCGCGGCGATCCAGACCTCCATCGTGCGGGTCAACGGGCGCGAAGCGACCTACATTCCCATCACCAGACAGGAAGGCGCGAATACACTGGAAGTGACGGACGGGATTCGCGCGAAGCTGCCGAAGCTGACCGAAATTCCCGCCGGCACCACGGTGAAGTTCCTCTACGATCAATCGCTCTACATCCGGCAAGCCATCGCCAATTTGCAGAAGGAAGGGTTGCTCGGCGCCGGGCTGGCCGGCCTGATGATCTTTCTCTTTCTCCGCAGCATCAAGGCGGCGCTGGTCGTCGCCCTCGCCATCCCGCTCTCGCTCACCGCCGCGCTGGTTGCGCTCTATCTGACCGGCCAATCGGTAAACATCATGACGCTCGGCGGATTGGCGCTGGTGATCGGCACCCTGCTGGACAACAACATCGTCGTGCAAGAAAACCTGCATCGCCATCTGGAAATGGGCAAAGACGGCCGCTCCGCAGCAGAAGACAGCGCCATCGAACTCACGCTGCCGATCCTGGTCGCCACGATCTGCATCCTGATCGTCTATCTGCCGATCATGTTCTTCTCCGGCATCATCAAGTACCTCTTCGTCCCGCTGGCCATGACCGTGGCCTTTGCCATGCTGGCCGACTATGCCGTCTCCATGACGGTGACGCCGGTCGTGCTCTCGCGCCTCTACCACAGAGGGCACGGGAGCGGCTCACAGGAAGAGGCCGACCAGAAAGACTGGTTTCGCTTCGTGCTGGCCGTCTACGAGCCGCTGCTCCGCGCCGGCGTGCGCTTCAAAGCCGTGGTGATACTCCTGGCGCTGCTCGCGCTGCTCGGGACCGGCGCGCTGCTCCTGCCGCGCCTCCACAGCGAGTTCTTCCCCAAGGTCGATGCCGGCAACTTCACCATGATCGTCAGCGCGCCGGAAGGCTCGCGCATCGAAAAAACGACCGCCATCGTCGCCGACATCGAGAAGCTGGTGCAGGAGACGATCCCGAAGCAGGACTTGGAAGAAGTCATCTCCAACACCGGTCTCTATTTCGGCGACGCCGCGCGCTTCGCGCCCAACACCGGCAACCACACCGCCTTTGTGCTGGTGAATCTCATGACCGGCCATGAGGGCAACACCGAGGACTACGTGAACGCGATGCGGGAGAAACTGCGGCACGAACTGCCCGGCGTGGAGGTGTCGTTCCAAACCGGCGGGATCATCAGCGACGTGCTGAACTTCGGCCTGCGCGCGCCGATCGACATCCAGGTGAAAGGCCCCCGGCTGGATCTCATTCGCCCGGTCGCGGAAGAGATCCAGCAGAAAATCGCCCAGGTGCCCAACACCGTGGATGTCCGCATCAAGCAGGGGAAGAGTTACCCCGAGCTGCACATCGACGTGGACCGGACCAAGGCCGCCTACTACGGCATCACCCAGGATCGCGTGATCGTAGACGTGATCACCGGAATCAGTTCCAACATCGCCTTGAGCCCGAACTTCTGGATCGACCCCAAGACCGCCAACGGCTATTACCTGCTCGCTCAATACCCGGAGCAGTCGCTGACCAAAACGGAAGATCTGTTGAACATTCCGATCATCGGCGCGCGCACTCTGCTGAATCCCACCTCCTCGCTCACGAGCGCCGGCAGCGGCGGATCGATCGTCGCCTTGCAGAACACGCCCTTTGCCGGACGCAACCTGGATCTCTCGAACGGCTTCTATGCCGCGGACGAGCGGCGCGGCCCGCCCGTCCTGCTCCGTGACGTCGCGACCCTGAACATGAAAACCGGCCCAGACTCCGTCGATCACTACGACCTCTCCCGGCTGATCAACGTGCTGGTGACACCGGTCGGCAACGATCTCGGCCATGTCGCCAAGGACATCGAGCGCGTCCTCGCGACCGTGACCCTGCCGAAAGACGTGACGATCCAACTCAAAGGCGAAGTCGCCAACATGCGTTCCGCCTTCAACAATTTCGCGCTCGCGCTGCCGCTGGCGGTGCTGCTGATCTATCTGGTGATGGTCGGCCTGTTCCGTTCGTTCATCGACCCGCTGATCATTCTGGTGGCCGTGCCGCTCGGCTGGATCGGGACGATTCTCATCCTCCATTTCACCGACACATCGGTCAACGTGGAATCGATGATCGGGACCCTCATGATGATGGGCATCGTCGTCTCGAACAGTATTTTGCTCGTGGATTTTGCCAATCGCATGGTGCACGCCGGAGCCTCGGCGGAGCGGGCCGTGTTGGAGGCGGGTAAGCGGCGCATCCGGCCTATTTTGATGACGGCGCTCGCGACAATTCTCGGCCTGCTGCCGCTCGCCCTGGGATTCGGCGAAGGGAACGAAACCATGGTGCCGCTGGCGCGCGCGGTCGTCGGCGGACTCGCAGTCTCCACCGTGATGACCTTACTCGTCGTGCCCGTCATGCATGCGCTGGTGCTGAGACGCCGGGTACAACCGATCCAGCCGCCGGCCGGACCTGAGACTGCGGAGGAGATCTAGGATATGTTCAGATTATTGACCGGTGCGCTGCTTACCCTGCTCGTCCCGACGATCGGATGCCAGCAGGAATCTCCGTCGCGTCCGGAGAAACCGGCAACCCAGGCGACGAACGACAGTGGCGGAACCGGTGAGCACGGCGCCTCCGTGGAGATCGACCCGACGCATCCCGTCGATGTCCAGGTCACCAAACCATCCAGACAGACGCTGATCTATACCATCACGCTGCCGGCCAATATCAGCCCGCGCTACCAAACGACGCTCTATGCCAAAGTCTCCGGCTATCTGAAATGGATCGGCCCGGACAAGGGCGATCACGTGAAAAAGAACCAGGTAGTGGCGATCATCGATGCGCCCGAAGTGGAAGAGCAGTACCAGCAGGCGGTGGCCGACTACAAGATCAAGAAGATCACGTTCGAACGATTGGACAAGGTGCTGCACGAATCGCCGGACGTCATCGCCAAGCAGGATGTGGATGTGGCGGAAGCGACTTACGAGGGCGCGAAGAATCTCATGCAACAGCGGGCCGCCATGCGCGAGTACACGAAAGTGCGCGCGCCCTATGACGGCATCGTGACCGCCCGCTTCGCCGATCCGGGAGCCCTGATCCAGATCGCGACCTCCTCCGCGACAAACGCCATTCCGCTGTTCACCGTCATGGATCTGGATACGGTGCGAGTCTATGCGAATGTACCGCAGGACGATTCCGCCTGGATCGCGCCCGGCAAGACCAAGGCGCGGGTGCTCTTGAAAGAACTGCCAGATCGCTCCTTCACCGGCACGATTACCCGCTCGACGCTCGCCCTCGATCCGTCCACCCGCAGCCTGCTCGTGGAACTCGATCTGCCTAACCCCGATCATGCTCTCAGGCCGGGCACGTATGCGGAACTCGCGCTGGATCTGCGCGAAATTCCCAATGCCCTGGCCCTGCCGCCGCAAGCGGTGGTCAGCGGGGCGAAGGGCACATCCGTCTTTATCGTTGCGCAAGGCACAGCCAAATCCATACCGATACAGACCGGCATCACGAACGGAACCTGGATGGAGATCACCAACGGATTGGATGGCACGGAGGATGTGGTGGTGGTCGGAAAGCGGAGACTCCTGGAAGGATCCCCGGTACAAGCCGCCCCCTTCAAATTGCCTGAAGGCAAACCCGCGCAACAGAAATTTGAGCGACGTTCGGCAGGCCAGCCGCCTACGCCATACGAAGGAGTGAAACCATGACAACTACTCGATCGACCGCACTTCTCTTTGCCTTGCTGCTGACGATTCCCGCGCCGGCAATGGCTCAACCGACCGGGTCCGGCGACGTGACAACCAAGGGCCGCTTTCTCGGCCTACAGCAGGCGATTGAAACAGGTCTACAAAACCATCCCGTCGTGCAGGAAGCCAACGCCGGCCTTGCCGCCTCCAGTGCGAGGACGGACCAGACCAAGTCGCTCTACTATCCGCAAGTCTATGCCAATGCTGATGGGTCGGCGGGATCCGGACGCATCAATCCTCGCTTCTTGGTCGGCGGCGCCTTACTCCAACCCAATTTGAGCACCTATACGGCCGGTGTCCTCGCCAGCCAACGGATCTACGATTTCGGCTTTACGAAAAATCTGGTGGAATCGTCCCAATACGGCGAGCGGGCCCAAGAGCAGGACGTCAACGCCCGGCGCGCGCTCGTCATCGTCTCCATTCAACGCAGCTATTTGAACAGTCTCAAGCGTCAGAAGCTTGTCCACATCGCGGAAGAAACGGTGCGGGAACGCGGGATCATTACCGGCCAGATCGAAACGCTCTATCGCCAGCAACTCAAGTCCAAACTGGATCTGGATCTGGTGAAGGTGGAACTGGTCAACGCGGAATCGCTGCTCGTCCGCAGCCGGAATGATTTGAAGTCCAGTTTTGCCGATCTCAACCGCACGATGGGTGTCGCCGGATCGGAGGATTACACGCTGGAAGACATCACCACCGAGGTAAAAGTTCCGCGTGCGCTCACTGAGTTGATCTCAGACAGCCTGACCCATCCGGAGTTGAAACGGGCGAAGGAGCAGACCGCGTCGGCCGAGGCGAAGAAACGGGCCATGAAGAGCCAATACCTGCCAACGGTCTCCGCGATTGCCAGCGGCGGGTACTACGACACCTTCGACCCCAACCGCAATGTGGCAACCGGCGGCTGGTGGGCGGCCGGTGGGATGGTGTCCATGCCGCTCTTTACAGGCGGGCTCATCGAAAATCAGGTGAAAGAAGCGGCGGCGCAACAGGCGGCAGCCCAGGCCCAGAGCAGCAACATCGAGCAAGCCCTCACGCAACAGGTCACGAACGCTTATCTCGATGCGGTTACATTCACACAGCAAATCAAGCTGGCGGAGGAGCTGGTGAAGACCGCGCAGGAAGCCCTGAGTCTTGCCAAGCAGCGGTACAAACTCGGCCTCGGCACGATCGTGGAAGTGACACAGTCTGAAGTGGGGTTAACCACGGCACAAACGAAGCTGGCCGAAGCACAGTACGATTACAAGATCGCCGAGGTGACACTCGCCTATGCCGCAGGCGGTAGTGCGCAGCTACAAATCGACCCGACTATTCGATAACAGGATGTTAAGAAAGTCCGCCGGTCAGATCAGTTCTCCGGCAGGTTGCCGGAAATCGTGGAGGAGACCGCCGGAGGTGGCGGCAACTTGCTGAGATCGATGACGACTTCGTCCGCCCCGTTGGCCAGCACACCGTCGATCCAACTGCTCTCCGTACGCCGCATGGCTTCGTGCGGCTGAAAGAACAAATCAAACCCCTTCGCCGCCGTCGGCCGCATCGGATAGCGCCGGTCATAGATCATCCCATAGGTAGGAATTCCGTAGACGATCTGCCAGTTCCCCAGAATCAGATGCAGCTCCGTGCCCTTCACGTACAGGCCGCCCGACGTCACGACACGCTTAGTCGACGCTTGCGGCTCGCTCAGATAAAAGGTCACCCGCTCATTGGGCTTGGCCTGAGCCAGCGCCTCCGCCAGCTGGGCCGATAAGAGCGTAATTTCCTGATCCTGAAATGCCGCCTGGAACGGCGCGTCTCCCATAATCCACCGTTGCAACCAGATCCGGTGCTCTTGAATGACCAGCCCTTGCAACAGAGACCGCAGCACATCCGGCCCCAGCGTCGCCGGATGGCTGTTATGGCTCGGCGGCCACTCCACGAGATAGCCGCGATCCTCTTCCAGGCGCACATAGTTCACGGGGTCTTCGTAAATCGTCCGTGACGGCACCTGTGGAATCGCGCAGCCGGTCAGGAGAAGCAGTCCCGCGAACTGAGCGCTGAGGGCGAGGCAGAGGACGCACCTCGACATCCAGGTGCGCGTGGACTTGCTTTCCCGCTCAGCGCTCATCGCTCAGGACTCCGTACGTTACTCCGTGATGGCGACCGTCATCTCAACGCGCTCGAAAGGATTGTCGTTCCCATCGCGCTTCATGCCAACGACTTTATCCACGACATCCATCCCGCTGACGACTTCACCAAACACCGTGTACTGCCAATCCAGGAAATTGGCATCGGCCACGCAGACAAAAAACTGTGAGCCGGCGCTGTCCGGATCGTTCGACCGGGCCATCGAGACGATCCCGCGCTTATGCGGCTTGCTGTTGAACTCCGCCTTCACTTTATGACCGGGGCCGCCCATGCCATGCGTCGACCGGTCTGGATTCTTACTGTTGGGATCGCCGCCCTGAATCATGAATCCTGGAATGACGCGATGGAAGGTCGTCCCGTTATAGAAGCCCTTCTTCGCGAGATCGATAAAGTTCTTCACATGGCCCGGCGCCACGTCGGGGAAAAAATTCAACACAATGTCGCCCAACGCCTGCCCCTTGCTCGCCACGCTGATCGTCGCCTTCGTCGTATTGCCTGCGTCTGCCATGTCCTGATCCTTTCCGTTAACAAGTTAGTGAGAAACTACCGACGCTCTCCGGCGTCATGAACTCTCTGCAGGCTGTTCAGAAAGATCGCTGTTCACACCCGCCCACCTCGGCGTGCCAAGACACGCCATTCCCCGGGCAAGGCCGCAGCGAACTCCGAGAACGACGCTGGCGGTCTTGATCAACAGCCTGCCATTATCGAAAACGGAATGGAGGCGGAGCCAACCCCGCGTCCAATCCCTGGTTCACTGCCATCCAACTCTGTCCATCGTCGCTGCGAAACACCCCGGAACTTGTCCCGGCATACAGCGGCCCCGTCCCGCCACCGGTCATGACTTGAATCGAAAGATTCGTCAGCCCTTTGTTCAGCGGCGTCCATTGCCGCCCCTTGTCGACCGTCTTGAAAATGCCGTTACCCGTCGCCACGATCAGCCCTTCATTGATGATCACGATGCCCCGAATGGAATCGTTGGGTAACGCACGGCTGATCGCCTTCCAACTGGATCCACCGTCTCCGCTGCGAAACACGCCACCGTCGAAGGTACCGGCATAAATCCCCTGTTCCCGGTCGATGGCCAAGACCCGGATAAAATTCTCGATCATGCCCTCATGGTCTTTGAGACCCTGTTGCATACGGACCCATCCGGTGGCGTTCTGCTTATACCGGAGAATGCCTTTCCCCGAGGTACCCGCGAAGAGCGTGCCGTCTGTCGACCGCACCAGTGAGTGGACCAGCACGTCGTCCAATCCGGATGTCACGATCGTCCACTTATCACCGGCCGCATTCAAGCGATAGGCTCCACCAGAGGTCCCGGCGTAAATCCCGTCATTCGTCACCAGCAGTGCCTTGACCTCCAGCCGCTTCAACCCGTCGTTGATCGACTGCCAGGACTTGCCCTCATCTTTAGACCGAAACACGCCGCCCCTGAATGTTCCGGCATAGATAGTTCCGTCACGCCCGGTCGCCATGGAGAGGATGAAGGGATCGTTGACCCCGGCACCGACGCCGGTCCAGGTGGCGCCCCGATCGCTGCTGCGGAAAATGCCGTTCCCGAAAGAGCCTGCATAGATCGTATCTTTGCCGGAGAGCGTGAGTGCCTGCACGCTCGCGATGGTCTGCCCGAAGGGACCATCCGGCCCGAATGCGTCGCTATCCGGCACCTGCCCATGCGGAGAAGGCATATCCAGTGGCGGAGCCGGCGGCTCTGCACCGGAAGAAGACACAGCCAATCCGCAGAGCAGTAAACAGGCAGAGACGATGCAGGTGAAGGATTTCATCAGCGCTATTTCCTTATCGCATCCGCGTTCCCGCGGATCCCATCGGCAAATCAGGATCCAGCGGAAGGTCGATGCCGCCGTTGCCGTCCTTCCCGCGCCCGAACATCCATGCGCCCCAAATGCCGATCTCATACAATACCATCATCGGCACCGCCATCAAGAGCATGGTAAAGAGCGTGGCATCCGGCGTCACGATCGCCGAAATGATCAAGGCTGCCATAATCGCGTGCTTGCGATATTGCGCCAGCTGTTTGGCCGTGACGACACCGGCGACGGCCAGCAAGGTGAGGGCCAACGGCAACTCGAAGGCGCAACCAAAAATCAGCAGGAACTTCACGTTGAAATCGATATAGGTCCCCACGCTCAATTGCGGCGTGATATCCCGATCCATTCCGAAGCTGACGAAAAAGTCGATCACCAGCGGCAGGATGACCAGATTGCAAAAGACCAACCCCAGAATGAATAGCCCTCCGGCCAGCAGGAACAACGGAATCGCCCAGCGCTGTTCCTTCTGCAGCAACGCCGGCTCGACGAACTTCCAGAATTGATAGAAGATCACCGGAAGGCTGACGATCACCGCGGACAGAAAGGACACTTTGATGGACGCAAACAGCGCTTCGGTCGGTCCGTAAAACACCAGCTGATTGGGGAAGGGCCGGTTCAGCCAGGCAATCATATCGGCGGAAAAGGAAAAGGTGGCGATGAGCGCGGCCAATAACGTGGCCGCGATGATGATCAATCGCCGCTTGACGGTACTGATATGGGCGGCAAGCGGGTTGATGAACTGGGCCATGGTGTGTGGGCACCCGGCCGCCGGACCGACCGGCGACCGGGACATTCCTTAGTGCGCGGCGTGGACGGTGCCTTGCTCGCGATATTGACGGAGCAACTCCGCCATCTTGTCTTTCATTGCCAATTTTTCTTTTTGCAGATGCTTCTTCACGACTTCTTCCTGGGGCGTCAGCACATGACGTCGTTGCAATTCGTTCAGCTCACCGTCGAGCCGGTGATGGGTTTCCTCAAGCGATTTGAACTCACGGCTGGTCTGTCGAAGCTGGTCCGCGAGTCCCTGTTCAGTCTGCATGCCACACCTCCTGGTCGGTTAGTGAGCGGGAACTGAGCCTCCCTTGTTGACGGGCGCAGACCTGCGCCCGGAGCCGGCGGGAATCACAATCGGCTCCATCTCCATGAGCACTGCATCTTCGACTGGATTGGAATAATATGCGGGGCGGACCGACACCTGCGTGAATCCGAAGCGCCGGTAGAGCGCGAGCGCGGCCTGGTTGGAGGCCCGCACCTCAAGTACGGCGCGGGTGGCGGCTTGCATGAGCCCGGTGTGCAAGGCGGAATCCACCAGGGCCGCGGCAATTCCTCGACGTCGCATCTGCTCCGCTACGGCAAGATTCATCAGGCGCACTTCTTCAAACACAATCCAAAAACACAGGGACCCGACGATCGGCCCATCCGTTGTCGCTGTCTTCGCTGTCTCACGCGCCACCAGAAAGTGTGCAAACTGGTTGCCGGTCAGTTCCGCCTCCAACATTTTGCGCGTCCAGGGGGCCGAGAAGCAAGCTTCTTCCAGGCGTAACAAATCGGGCAGATCGGCCAGGGTGGCCGGTATGATCTGGATTGCGCTATCCACGCGTCTTCCCCGTTGATCGAGGTTGGCGTGCCGCTCTGGCAGCGGTTTTGGTGGCCACGCGGGCCTGCCGGCGGGCCACTGGCGAGACGCCGCCCGATTGTTCGTAGCGGATTTCTGCTTCGGTTCGCTGGACATACAAGGGCGCGACGTGATCGCCGGCAATCTCACCCCGGCGCAGCCGTTCGATGCCGGCCTGACCGACGGTGACGGCCGAGGGTCGCACCGGATCTCCGGAGACCGGAATGATCGTGACGTCCGGGCCAAGGGCCGCTCGAATAGCCGGCTCCATCATCGTCCATCCTTCCCCGAACATGGTGGTCGTACCCGTGAGTGCCTGTGCCAATGCCTGCGGCGAACCGACATGCTCAGAAACGAGACGCTCAACCAGGCCATCGGTGCCCCAACGAAACACGGCCCAATAGATTTCATCTTTACGGCTGGGGAGCACGGGGCAGATCGGACCGGATGTTCCTCTGAGCGACCAGGCCATGGCTTCCAACGTCGGAACTAAAACCAGCGGAAGATCGGTGGCCGCCCGGAGTCCCAGCAACGTCGCCGTTCCCACACGCAAACCGGTAAACGAACCGGGCCCGCTGGAACAAGCCAGCCCGTCCAACTGCATGAGCGTGAGTCCGGCGTTAGCCAACAGTCTGGTGATCGCCGGCAGCAAGAGCGTGCCATGCGCACCGGTGGCCTCCTGATCTTCCCGCGCCAGCACCTTGTCGTCGTCGAGAAGTGCGACGCTCTGCCAGGACGTTGCCGTTTCGACAGCCAAGATTTTCATGATGCCGGCTCCGACAATGACGGCCGGCGTGACACACGCCCGAGCTCTTCGCTCTTCAATTCCTGATTGGAAATGATTTCATGGAACGTGACCTGCACGCTGCCCTGCCCCCGCCCATCTTCCAGAGAAATCTTAAAGGGGCGCAACAGGCGAGAATCGGGACTGCCATTGGCCGACAGCGCTGTTTCCCCGATTGAACGAAAATCCTCATACTGGATGGAGGCATCCATTTCCCCGTCGCCGTTCAACCGCTCCTCCTGCACCACCAACAGCGTACGGCGGTCAAACCACATCCGCCGGAGCAGGGGCCGGTCCGTCGAGGCCACACCGGGTCGCGGGCCAAACACATCCAATCGATACCGCGTTCCCTCTTCGACCAGTTTCGTCGTCTCGTCTTTCCCAATAGCGCTGGTGCCCAGCACGCCGCCCATCGCCCACACACTGAGTTCAAACGGCCGGGCCAGCTTGCCCATCTCACTCATGTCCGACTGACGACCGCTCAACACTCGTCCCATCGTCGGCAATCGCAGCATATACAGCTCATCGGCCTGGACAAATTCAAAGAGCTCCCCGCCAATCGGCGTAAAGCCACGCAACCGCATGCTGTTCGGACGGCGATAGTAGACCGCGCCTTCGACGCGCGTGGAAATCGGAATCAAGCCGCCGCGCACCCTCGCGCTGAAGAGGCCCTTCATCGTCTGAATCGCCGCTTCGCGTTGACGCAGCAGCGTGGCCAGCTCCTCGGCTGTCGCCTGCTTCAGCCCCACCGCCTCTTCCGGAGCAGGCGTCGTCGTACAACCAAATACCAAGACACAGAGCAGCAGGATGAGAACAACGTGACCCGTGACGCGCATCACCGTACTACGCAAATACGACATCGAGCGCGTCTCCCACTTCATGGATGCCGATCAACTCAATCCCATCGATCGGATCGACCTTAGCCAGGTTCCGTTCCGGCAACAGACAGCGTTTGAATCCCATTTTGGCCGCTTCCCGTATCCGCAATTCCGCCTGGCTCACGGCCCGCACCTCTCCGCCAAGGCCGACTTCTCCCAATACCAATAAACCCGGCTCAATTGCCACTTCGCGGAGACTGGACGTGACCGCCGCGACAATCCCGAGATCGATCGCCGGCTCATCGATATGCATGCCGCCGACGACATTCACATAGACATCCTGCCCGGACAGATGCATTCCCAAGCGCTTCTCCATCACCGCCAGCAGTAGCGAAACCCGGCTCAACTCCACTCCGTTCGCCACACGTTTCGGCATGGCATAGCTGGTCGACGACACCAGGGCTTGCAGCTCGACGAGGATCGGCCTGGTTCCTTCCAGGCTCGACACCACAACTGACCCGGTGCTGTGCTGCGGCCGCTCGGCCAGAAACAATTCAGAAGGGTTAGCCACTTCTTCGAGGCCGCCATCCTTCATTTCAAACACACCGATCTCATTGGTCGAGCCGAAGCGATTTTTGACCGCACGGAGAATCCGATAGCTATGACCTTTATCGCCTTCGAAGTAGAGTACCGTATCGACGATGTGTTCCAGCAGCCGGGGGCCGGCGATCGCCCCTTCTTTCGTCACATGCCCGATGATGAAGACCGGCACGCCTGCCCGCTTGGCAAACGACATGAGCTGGCCGGCGACTTCCTGCACCTGGCTGATACTGCCTGGCGCCGACGTGATCTGTTCGGTATAGACCGTTTGAATGGAATCGACGACAAGCGCGGCTGGTTGAATTTCCTGCACGGCTTTGAGGATCTGCTCCAGTGACGTTTCCGCCAGGATCAACAGATTCGGATGCTCGATACCCAGCCGTTGCCCGCGCATTTTGATCTGGCGGGGAGACTCTTCCCCAGACACATACAGAACCGGCGCTTCCTTCGAGGCCAACCGCGGTAACGCTTGTAACAACAACGTAGTCTTGCCGATACCGGGATCGCCGCCGATCAGAATGACTGCGCCGGGAATGACCCCGCCGCCCAAGACCCGATCGAACTCGCTGATCCGCGTGAGCCGGCGGTCTTCCCCCACCACTTCAATCTCGGCAATCGGCGTGGCCTTGGCCTGCGCCATCTTCATGGCCACCGGACGCCCCTTGCCCGTCGGCGCCTGCCGCTCTTCTTTCATCGTATTCCAGCCGCCGCAATCGGGACAACGCCCGATCCACCGCGGCGATTGATGCCCGCAGGACTGGCAGGAAAAACTGGTCTTCGCACGCATGGGACAAGGCCTCAAATTTAGCGAAACCGATCGGACGCTATATTAATGGAAAGAAACCACTGAAAGGAAGGAGATGAACCTCAGCCCGCCCGCTATAACTTTTTCCGTATCTCTTTCCATTCCTTCGCCACCTTCGCTTTGCGCGGAGCTTCCCCTTTGGCCGGCTCTGGAACCATCACGGCATCTAATCGTCGCTGGAGAAAAGCTTCGGCGAAGGCTTTGGTCCGGCCGATGCCGGTCTTGACGGTTTTCCATCCGTCCGCATGCAACGCATCGATGGCGGTTCCGAACGCCTGCTCGCCTACCGGCACAACCAGCACATACCCCGTGGGAAACTTGTGCAGCTTCAGCCATTCCCGCGAAGACTCGCTGGCCTGAAAGCGATCGCCGCCGAAGGAGGCCGACGGCACGACATACATCACGCGATAATAAAACTGCGTCAGCTTCCCGAGCTCATCAGCGGCGTCGGGCAGCGGCGTCCCTTCCGGCTCAGGCTTGCTGCGCGCATCCGATGCGGCAGGCTTCGCCTGCGGCGCGGCCATGAGCGCGGCCAACTCCACGGCCACGATCGGATTGCGCCGTTCCCAGATCGCCAGGTGCCCTAGACCTTCGGTCGGCGCCACCCGCATACTTTCACCGACTCGCACCTGCACCGGAATCACCCCCTGCGCTTTCGGGGTGAAGGGCAACCGGGCTGTCCCGTCCTCGCCGGTCACCGCGGTGGCCACCACTTTGCCATAGACGAGCAATTCAAGCGGTTCGCCTCCCAGCCCTGTAGGGGCGGGCCCGCGCGACATCAGCCGCGCTTCAACCATGGCCGTTTGATTGGGTGACGCCAAACTGTCAGTGACGAGGAGCGTCGCCGGGGTGGTCCCTGCCGCACTCGCAGCACCAGGAGGACTGAAAACTATGATAAGGAAAAAGAGACAGACCGTATGGAACAAGTGACGCATGATCTCACGCACGGGCATTATGCGCGCAAGGCGGCCAGGACCTCGTCGACGTGACCATCGACTTTGACTTTCCGAAAGATGGCCTTCAGCTTGCCTTCGGTATCGATGACGAACGTGCTCCGTTCGATGCCCATATATTTCCTGCCGTACATACTCTTTTCTTTATACACGTCGTACGCCGTCGCCACTGCCTTTTCGAGATCGCTCAGCAGCGTAAACGGCAAGTCATATTTGGCGATAAACTTCTGGTGAGACGTCTGGCCGTCGAAACTCACCCCGATCACGACCGCGCCCGCCTTTTTGATCGACGCCATCGCATCGCGAAACCCACAGGACTCTTTGGTGCATCCGGACGTATCGTCTTTCGGATAAAAATATAGCACCACCTGCGTATCCTTGAGGCTTTTCAACGCAACCGTCTTCCCATCCTGATCCGGCAACGAGAATGCCGGCGCCTTCATCCCGACTGCGAGTTCCTTGGCCATGCTGACGATTCCTTTTTAGGCGACGCTACCGTGGTCCGCTGCCAATTCCAGGTCGTGAGGTTCCATACTGATGCTCTTTATGCACTTTAGGCACATTCGGATTGCCGTAAGGAGACAACGCCGGGGAGTCCCAAATAGTCTTGTCACCGGGCGCCAGATTCGCCGCTTCCAGAAAGTGTTGCCGGGCGGCTTCGGTGTCGCCCAGCGCATTGAGCGCCAGCGCAAAGTTATAATGGGCTTGGCCCGACTGCGGCGCAACGGTCACCGCCTGCTCGAAATATTTCTTGGCGTCCTCAAACTGTTTCGCCTGGTACGCCTGAGTGCCTTGCTCCGTCGCGGTAATCGCTTGAGGCTTCACGCCGCCATCTATGAGCGCCAGTGGTACGAAGACACGCGGTTTCGGCTTCGAGGAACAGGCCCCCATCCCTACCAGCGCACACACCACACAGACGATCATCAGCAGTTTCACGGTGCCTCCCTGCATGCCACTATCCCTTCCCATGCTTCCGCAGTTCTTCCTCGAAGGTTTTCCGGTACAGCACGTCCCACTCGGAACTCCCCTCGACGATGCCGCGAGAATAGGAGGCCAGTTTCGCGCGTACTTTCCGGTCGACCCCCTCTTCCTGCGCCAGCTCAACCGCCAGCACCCGTTTGATGTCTTTCAGCATGCGGGCATCATCGCCCTTCTGGCTGGCCAGCGGGCTCTTCTTCACCGCCTGCAGGATGATGTGGGAGAGATGGCTGACTTTATCTTCGCTCAACATAACTAGCGGCTCACCGATCGCGCATCACAAAATGATGCCCCGTTCACGGACCAGTTTCGTTTTGATCATCGTGAACATTCGTTGATAATCGACCTGCCCCTGCTCGATTTGCTTTTCATAGGCCTTGAGCATTTGCCGAACCTCGGCATTCAACACATCTTCGATCGACAGCTCCGTCGTAATGACCTGCACTAACGATTCGACAAACGCCTTGCGATCGCCGGTGACGTCGAGCTGTCCGTCCTGCTGAAGGTGCGCGACCACCGACTCAGCCATGTGATGTACCCGGTCTTTGGATATGCGCATAGCCTAGACTCGTTCGACGCGGATGGTGGTCGCCTCCATGACTCGGCGGAACTGTGTCGCATCGCCCACAATTTTTCCGATCACATTGACACGATCCGCCGGCACCGGATCGGGCCCCATGCTCATCGGTGTCCGACCGAAGAAAATCGCCAGCACCTGCCCCGCGCCCCAGTACGCAACATCGCCGACTTTTACTTGATTGGTCGCGGTTTCACGATAGTCTTTGACCCCAGCCAGCTTGAAGTAAAACTCTTCGCCCCAGGTGTTGATCGGCGCATCGACCGGCAAGGCGGCGTATACCTCCCCGGCAGTCTTCGACCCCTTCAGTTCGGCTTCAAGTTGTACTCCGCCCACAGTGATACGAATGCGCTTCGCTGGATCTGTCATCATATTATATTGCGTGTGCTGGTATGGATAATCGCATTGATTGCGGCCTGCAAATTTGAGGTCGAACTCTAACCGGTCTCCTGGGTGAAATCAAGGCAGCGGAGTAGCCTCGGCCTTCAGGCTCCTGCTAGAATGCCGCCGCATGTTACCCTCAACCTTTGTGATCCTCCCGGGCATCGGACCTGGGACTGAACGGCGGCTCTGGCAAGAGGGCCTGCTGACCTGGAATGATTTTCAGAGTCAGGCACGGGTTCCCGGAATTTCGGCTCACCGCAAGCAGTGGTACGACCAGGAACTCGCTCAGGCTCAAGCGGCATTCGACTCCGGCCTCCTCGACTATTTCACCACACGATTGCCCAGCCGTGATCATTGGCGGTTCTTCGACCTCTGCGAGCCCCGCACGCTGTATTTGGACATCGAAACCACCGGCACCTCTCCGCATGACGGCGAGGTGACTGTCGTCGGATTGCACCGGCGAGGCGAGACCGTCTGTCTGGTCCGTGGAGAAACATTGACGACGGAACGGCTCCAGGCGGAATTGGATGCCTGCACGCTCCTCGTCACGTTTTTCGGAACGAGTTTTGATGTGCCGTACCTGCGCGCCAAATTCCCCACACTTAGGTTCTCCATGCCGCATTTCGATCTCTGCTTCGCCGCACGGAGGTTGGGATTGCGCGGCGGACTCAAACAGATCGAACGGGAGCTTGGGATCGAGCGGGATTCAGCCTTGCAAGGCCTGGACGGATGGGATGCCGTACGCCTCTGGATGCAATGGCGCGCAGGCGATGCCGATGCGCGGGCGCTGCTGCTGGCCTACAACGAAGCCGATACCGCCAACCTCGCGCCACTGGCGAAGCACGTGTTCGAGGATATTCTCGTTCGCTTCGGCCCGGCATCAGTGGGAGCCTCGATGCCCCTGCAACGGGAAAAGCAGGTCGGTCACATATGAGCGCCTGGGTGGGAGTCGGACGGAGCGACATCGGGCTCGTCCGCGCGATGAATCAAGATGCCTTCGTCACGGTAGACCATCTCGGGTTCTGGGCCGTAGCCGACGGCATGGGCGGTCATGCCGGCGGAGAGGTCGCCGCCCAATCCGCAATCGCCACCGCCGCCGCGCGGGCCGCGCTGTTCGCCGATCCGCTCCGCAACGGTCGCTGTACGCCGCAGGACTTTCTGCAGGATGTCATGATGCAGGCGCACGACGCCGTCCTAACGCGCGCCCGATCGGATACTCGGCTGGCCAGAATGGGGACGACGCTGGTCACGCTCCTGATGACCGCCGGAGCCACGCCGATTGCGCATCTTGCCCATGTGGGCGATAGCCGCGGCTACCTGTTCCGAGACGGCCGTCTCACACAATCGACCCGTGACCATACATTGATCGAAACCTATCTCGCCCGCGGAATCATCACCCCGGCAATGGCCAAGACCCATCCAGATCGGCATGTGCTGACTAGAGCCATCGGAATTTCCCGCTCTGCAAAACCGGATCTCCTCGATCTGCCGCTCCAACTCTCCGACATCCTACTGCTCTGTTCCGATGGCCTCACCAAAATGCTGGACGATAGCGCGATCGCCGACATCATGAAGGATGCGCAGGGCGATCCGGTTCTCGTGTGCGATCGTTTGATTGAACACTCACTCGCACGCGGCGGTGAAGACAATGTGACGGTCGTCGCAATCGCGCACCGCTGACCGCCCCCCCTACCTATCTCGTTGACAAGATCTCTCCAGCCATGTAGCCTGACCAATTATTCAGTAGAAATGTTCCCCAGCTTGCGCTTAATTCCTACGCTGAGCATCATAAGGATTCCGTAATGCCCGACTTCTCTCGGATCGTGTTCCTCGCCTTGTCAGGATGTCTTCTCTTCACCGCTTCTCCCGGATTGGCTCACGATAGTGCGGGCCCGGAATCGGCGATCCGCGCGTTAGTCGACGCCAATGCGGCACGCGACCTCGACGGCATGTCGCGGTTGATGGCGCACGATGCCGATGCGACCGGCTATACCATCGGCGGGCGAAAATACGTGGGCTGGCCTGAACTGGAGCGGGACATTCGCGACGAGTTCGCCTTCGTAGAAAAACTGGAAATGCCCATCACGGACCTGAAAGTGTGGACCAAAGGCAGCCTGGCCTGGTTTGCAATGGAGCTAGACTACATCCGCTACGTCAACGAAGGCGGACAGCTTCACCATACCGTGATCCCCTTACGGGAAAGCGGCGTCCTCGAAAAACGCCAGGGGCAATGGCTCCTGGTCTCATGGCATGAATCGCTCCGGGCTGCCAACTGGCCCGCAGTGGCTCATGCGCAACCTGCGGCTCCGGCTCCACAGCTGGTGGCCGACCCAGGAGTTCTTCGTGCTCCCGTGACAGACCTCAGCGGCGAGTGGGAAATCCTCGAAGTCGAGGATGATAAGCGCTACAAAGCCACGCTGGATAAGTCCGGCAATGGCCCCTACACCCAGCACGGCGGACACTTCACCACAACCAAGATTGCCGACCGTCTCTGGCAAGGGACCTGGCAGCAACCGGGCAATGACCGCGAAGGGGCATTTGAACTCTTGCTGTCGGAGGATGGCACACAGGCCAAAGGCGTCTGGTGGTATTCCCGAGTCGGCACACACAAGAATATTCCCCCGCGGGAACATGGCGGTTCCTATCAATGGAAGCGGCTCACGCAGCCCCCTGCACACCCATGAAGGATTCTTCCGCACCGGGCATTCCTGCTTCTCCGCATACCCGCGCACAGACATTTCCGATCGCTTCACCACCTCTGGGAGACTTTATGTATTGGATGCTTGTTCTTATGATCACGATGCTCATGGGCGCTCCCGCATTTGCCGACGGCGGCCATGACCACCATGCCGTGCCGACGCTGAAGAATCAGACCACGACCACCGTCACGATTAAGGACGACACCGTCACCCTAACCTTCGGCCCCATCGATCTCCCCACCAGCCACGATGGCGACCTGGCCGCCTCGATGCCCAAACATAACTTCCAGCTTCCCGAAGATATGTACATGGTGGGATATAAATCAGCGGTCTTCACCAAAGAAGGCAAGGAACTCCCCAGAAATTATCTTCACCATATCTTGATGATGAACAACACTAAACCCAGCGTCTCCTGCCAAGGGGAACCGCTATTCTTTGCAGGCGCCGGCCTGGAAATGACCGAGGCGCGTTTCCCGGATGGGTATGGGGTCAAGCTGGCAAAGGGCGATCATCTGATGTCCGTCGTCGCCTTCTATCACAAAGCTCCGCCGACGAAAAATGTGATGGCGTCCTTCACCATGTATATGGCGCCGAAATCAAAGCCGGTGAAGGAAATGGAGGTCTATCAGGTAGGCGTGAATATCGTATGCTACAGTAAATTCGGCTCACGCGGCGCGGATCAAACGGACGAAGGCATTGAAATCAGACCGGGAGTCCAGGTCCATACGGCGCCGCTGAAGTTCTCCATGGACGGATGCGTCAAATTTGCATATCCGCACGGTCACGATGAACTGCTGATGATTGCGCTCGAAGACAGAGTGAACAAGCGCACGCTGCTCCGGACCGTACCGGATGTGGACCTTGATGGCACCTTCCGGGAATTCCCACCCCACCAGGTCTATAAGGACAGTCACGGATTCTCCGTCATGCAAACGGGCGAGTACGATATGGTGATGGTCCATCATCATCCGCTGCAGAAGACCGAATTCCAACACGGCATGGGCAACTATCTCCTCTATATGACTCCGGGTGCTTGCCACACCACCGATATCGCACGAGCGATTCGCTAAGCGCGCCGTTCCCTCGCTCATGACGCCTGCCGGCCTTCGTCCTGTGACGTGAGGCCGGCAGGCGTTTCTTTTTTCGCGTCACACACCAGCCTCCGTCCCAAATTGTTCGTTCAGAAAAGTGCGCGTCGATCACCCCCTACGAAAGAACCGCGCCTACATGTTGATTGAGGCTGTGATTGAGACGCCGCGATATGGTATTCAAGACGGTAAACCGGCGCGGGGTGCCGCTTTGAAGTCCATCCCCTAGGGGACAGCTCGCGCATCACCGCACGCAGAGGATTTTTTATATCTATCCCTCTGGGACTGGGCCGACTCGGCGTCCCCAGCAACACGAAAGTGGTCCATGCCGCAGAGTGAGCCCATTGCTATCCTGGTCGTCAATGAACAGGCTGACGAAATCAAGCTCGTCACACTGAGCCTGCGCGGATTCTTCCCCGATTGCCGGGTTGAATCGGTCTATTCCGCCGAAGAAGCCCTCCGGTGGGTGAATCGTGCTGAGTGGGATCTGATCCTGATTGATGAACGACTCGGGCTCCAGAGTCGTCCGTCGTTGGTGACAACCCTCAGAGAGCGCCTCCCCACCACCGAGATCGTGCTTCAGACCGACCGGAGCGATTCGACCGCCGCAGTCACGGCGCTGCAAGCCGGCGCCAATTTTCTCCTCTTCAAAAAATCACCCGCGTTTCTGACCGAATTGGTGCTCTATACCAAAAGCGCCATTGAACAACGCCATCTCCGCGCCACCTTCGCACAGACGCGTGATCGGCATACTCGCTTACTGGAAACGCTCACCGATGTGTTCTACGAAGTCGACAAGGATGGGCAGTTTGTCTTCATTAGCCCCGGGATCACCGCACTCCTGGGCTACCAGCCTGAAGAACTGACCGGCGCACCTTTTTCCAAACTGATTCCCTCCGATCAACAGGCGCACGCAAAATATCGCATCAATGACCGCCGTACCGGCCCGCGGGCCGCGCGCCGAGTCCTACTTGAATTGCTCAAAAAACATCACGCCACAGACTCCGGCCCCACTCGCGTGCAGACGGAAATCAGCGCCAAGGGGCTCTACGATGCACGCCGTCACTATACCGGCACTCTCGGACTCATCCGGGACATGACTGGGCATCTCGCACAGACCGAGACCATTCAGCGCCTTGAAACCAGACTGCTCGAATCGGAT
Organism: Nitrospira lenta; assembly: GCF_900403705.1. Taxonomy (NCBI): domain Bacteria; kingdom Pseudomonadati; phylum Nitrospirota; class Nitrospiria; order Nitrospirales; family Nitrospiraceae; genus Nitrospira; species Nitrospira lenta. Next base: position 29,210 of record NZ_OUNR01000022.1, read on the forward strand.
CGCCACCGCGCGATCGCGCAACGTTTGACCAGCTTGTCCCATGATCTGCACGCGCCCCTCTCCGCCGTGTTGACCCACTCCCAGCGACTCCTGGAAACAATTCGTGAGGCCCAGCTGGATACCCGCCTGGAAAGCCTGACCGTGCAAGCGCGGGAGGCCTCGGCATATGGAGACGCACTGGCTCAGGCCGTCATTGATGCCGGGCTCACTGAAGATACGCTGGATCAAGCCATTGCCGAAGCCCTGGCTCCCGTTGCTCATCTCAACATCGTGCAGTACCGCGATACCACCGGGCTCTCGGACATTGGCAGTGTACGAACCATCTGGGTGCGGGTCATTCAGATAGTGGTGATCCAGGCGATTCGCCAGATGGCCGCCCGCCACACGATGCATCGACTGGACATTGTCACGCAAATCGTTACGGCTACCGGTGCACCGATCGATTCGGCGCCAGGCCTCTTTCCGGCTCCGGCACCCCGGGAGGTCGAGATCCTGATTCAAGAAACCGATTCCGCGGCCACTCTCACGGCCGACTTACTACCAGTCTCCTCGGATCTTATCCAAGCTTATGAAGACATCGGCCAACTACAGGGCCGCATGGAATGGTTGGCCCCGGCGAGACAGCCGCTCTCAATCCGCTTGTGGCTGCCAATTCATGAAGCGCCTCAGACACCGGAGACACCGGAAGAAGCGGCGCCAAGCCCGCCCGAGCCACCCGCAGCGGCACCCGTCGACACTCCCGTGGAAGTTCCACTGCCGCCACCTTCAGACACCCCACTCCAGGATCGAAGGATGGCCGTCCGCGCAGCAGTCCAACTTCCTGCGCGAGTGACCGTCGGGCCCTCAGTACGCGAGGGAACCGTTCACACGCTGAGCCTGACCGGAGCTACCGTTACCTTGACGGGACCGCTCCCGAATCTGTCTGAGCAATCGGCCTACTTGGTGTTCAAAACCGTCGTCGGAATCCTGGAACTTCACGCCACCATCCACGAACGCGGCATGCAGACCAAACCATCCGATGACGCAGGAGAGCGCCCGGTCCTCGCATTCGAATTTTCTCCGCCCGGCGAGACTGAACGAAAGGTCCTCGGCTCCTTTATCGAAGCCGCTCAAGACGGAAGCCTGGCGATCAGCCTTGAGGCGCTGCTGTCACAACCGGATGATGTCGCGCTTCCCGACCAGAGCGGTCCTGACGGCAGGCTCGTCGACCATCGAGAAGGCATCCGGGTCCGGGTCGCGCTTCCGGTACGGATTGAAGGGGCTCATGAACAGAACCCTGCCGCTCGGCAACTCGGACTGGCCGTGAACTTTTCACGCGGAGGAGCCTGCCTGCAGGCCAAAACGCTTCCCGGTCGCGTGGGTGAGACGATCGTCTTGCATTTTCCTCACGGCAACGGGCAGGGTCATTCGCAACCGCACGAGCCCGCCGCACCCGACGCTGTCCTCCCGGCACAAATCGTGTGGACTGCTCCAGACGCCACCACGCCTTCCGAGCTACGCCCGACCCACACGGAACCGGGTCAACGCTTCGGCGTCCGTTTCATTGAACTGCCGGCCTTTGCCGAGCGCGAGGTCAATCGCGTCGTCGCCCAACACATCGGTTCGTCCATCGACTTGGATGGGATCGCCGGCCGTGCGGCCGTTGTCAGCGCCAGACGAGAATGTCGAAATGTGCGCGGCCAAGTCATCGCCATTACCGATGATCACGCGCGCCATCAGATTTCTCCGAACACGCCCATCGTCATTCTCTCTCCCGGCTTCGGCTGCACCCAGACCGACTACGTGGCCTTGTCGGAATTCCTGGCGCTCAATCGGCTCCGCGTCCTGCGCTATGACCATAGCAACCATGTTGGACAAAGCGATGGCGATGTCCTCCAGACCACCCTGCGGAGCATGCAAGCCGATCTCCAAACGGTGCTCGAGTTTGCCCATACGACGTGGCCGACGGCCCCGCTCGTCATTCTGGCCGAAGATGTCGCGGCCCGAGTCGCACTGAAAGTCGTCGCGCACCGTCCTGTAGCCCATCTACTGCTGCTGGCCAACCCGGTGCTCGACATTCAGACCGCTCTATCCACGGAGCACCATCATGATCTCCTGGCCGATTACCAGCACGGCCTCCGACGCGGCAGCGGAAATGTGTGGGGTCTCAATGTCAATCTCGATCAGTTTCTGAGCGACATCATCGCCGGTCACTATGACACGCTGGCAACGACGGTGACCGATCTGTCCGCACTAACCGTCCCGCTGGTCATTCTGAACTCCCCGTCAGCGGCACCCTCGATGCGGCATTCCTTTCCCAGCCCGGACGAATCACTTCGAGCCTTACCGGCGATGCCGACCACCGTCTCAATTCCCAGCGCGTTGTCGGTTACCGGTCGGACCTTCGACGCCCGTTTACTCGCGTCATTCCGCGCGCTCTTCACAGAGATTGCTCGCGTATGCTTCTCCGGAGACGCCCAGCCAGCCATACACACACCGACCAATGCTGATATTTCCAAACAGTATCTTCTCGAACGTGAGCGCATTCGGATCCGTCACCACGTCTCACAATCAACTCGGGACGCCTTATGGATCGCGCATCTTGCCCAGCTTCCGCAGCTCGGCGCGTTGCACTCCCATGCGAGACTGCTGCAAGAACTGTATCAACAGGCTCTTCCGCTTGAACCGGGCATGCGCATTCTGGATATCGGCTGCGGCGCGGGAGAATTCGCGCACACCCTCGTCATCAATCATATGTATCACCTGCTCCACGCATCACATGCACCGCAACGCGCCATCCACTATGTCGGCATCGACCAGTCTCAGGAAACGGTAGCCTCGGCGGAACAAGCCTTCACAGTGCTGCATCAAGAGTTACAATCTATGTTTTCCAAGGTCGCCGCGCCGACGGCCGGGGTGACGACTGAGTGGGGAACCCACATCCCGTCCTCACATGATTCCGCCGACCGGATCGTCAGTCATCTCGCGCTATCCTTTACCTCCTCTCCACTCACCTTTCTACGGCAAGCGGTCCGGACGCTCACGCAAGAGGGACGCCTCATCGTGACCTGTGTGCAGCCGCACACAGACCTGGCCACGCTCTATCGTGAACAACTTCATCACGCCGGGCAGGATGAGTTGTCCCCTGCAGCCCAAATTTTCCTCCACTATCTCGGACGGCTCCACGAAGCGATTCGCCATGGACTGCTGCACTCCTTTGATCGAGCACAACTGTCCGACCTCTTGACCCATGCCGGGGCAACCCCCATTCGAATCGTGCCCGTCCTGAATGGACAACTCCTCCTCGCTACCGCCCGAAAGGGGAAATCCGCTGGCTGAAACCTCAGTCGGTGTGTATACTCGCCCCTGTTACCAAACATCCTCTTCTTCCCCGATTCCCCGGCCTCATGCCTGGAAAGAGGAAGCACGACTACTCCTCTGGATAGATATGACTGACCACCCTCTTCGCCAGGTTACCCCTTCATCCATCACGCTCACTCCCCTCCAGAGACTAACCCGGTTTGCCCAGGATATGGGAACATTCACGGACCGCACCGTGATCGCCGAGCGCATTCTTTTCGAACTCTGTGACGCGACCTCCTCCCACCAAGGCGCGCTGTACTTGCTGGATCGTGAGCATGATCAATATGAGCGTATGATGACCCTCGGCATGTCGAACTCATCGACGGCGTTTCCCTCCTTGGCTTCGGCTCATCCGCTCATTCAATCACTCGCCCGTGAACATCATATTCTCTCGATTGCAGACGTAGCGGATATCCCCCCGATCACGCCGAAACTAGCCGCCGCCTTACAGGCAGTCCACTCGTCATTGGCCATCCCGCTTCTCAACAAAAGCCGATTGATCGCCGTGGCGTTGCTAGGTATCCCCTCAGGCCGTCCGCTCGATCATGCGGATGGACGGGACCTGCTCACCGCTCTGGCACAGAGCGGGGCTAATGCCCTGGATTCCATCCTGGTGAACGACGATCTCCACCAGTCTCAAACGCTCATGCGCCGCACCGACCGACTCCGCTCGTTGGAAATCATCGCCGGCGGGTTTGCTCACGAAATCAGGAATCCCCTGACGTCGATCAAAACTTTTATCCAGTTGGCCCCGGAACGAAAGGACGACTCGGAATTTATTCATGACTTCAGCCGCATCGTGCTGGACGACGTGCACCGGATCGAACGGCTGATTCAGGAAATTCTGGACTACGCCCGCTACATGGAGCCGAAGTTGACGGATGAGGATCTTAACGAGATCGTGACCTCCTGCCTGTACTTCATCGAAGTAAAGGCGGACAGCAAGCGGATCAAGATTGAAAAACAGTTGGCGTCTGAGCTTCCTCGTGTCATGTTAGATCGTCAACAAATAAAGCAGGTCCTGTTGAACCTGTTGCTCAACGCCATCGACGCAATGGGCGACGGTGGCGGGCAGCTGAGGGTTCGCACGCACCGCATCACGAAACCGGGGACAGCGGTGTGGACCCAGATTGAGATTGAAGATAGTGGTCCGGGTATTTCCAAGGTCAATCTGGAGCATATCTTCGATCCGTTCTTCACCACGAAGCACACCAGCGGTGAGCATGCGGGGACGGGCTTGGGATTGACGATTGTGCATCAGATTATCCAAGAGCATCACGGTGAAATTCAGGTCGAGAGCACCGAGGGAGTGGGAACCACGTTTTCCGTGAATCTTCCGGCCCTCCCAATAGACTAGGAGTACTGTGGAAAGTCCAGCCATGAAAAAACGCGTTCTCTTGATCGATGACGAAGCCCGCGTCCGAACGTCACTGAAGATGGTGCTCGAGCCTAACTACGAAATCCTCCAGGCTGCGGATGCCCAGGAAGGTCTCGATACGTTTAGAAAAGAAGGGCCCGATCTGGTTCTGCTCGATGTCGTTCTCCCAGGGACCGACGGACTGGCCGTGTTGGAAACACTACGTTCTGAAAGCCGGATGACGCCCGTGATCATGCTCACGGGCACCAAGTCTGTCAAAACCGCCGTCGATGCGATGAAGCTGGGCGCCGCCGACTATTTATCCAAACCCTTTGATGTCGAAGAATTGCGCATTGTCGTGGATCGAGCGCTGAGCTCGCAAGCGCTCGAACGGGAAGTGAAACAACTCCGAGCGCAAGTCGTCCAGCGCTATGCCTTTCACAACCTCATCGGCAAGAGCCAGGGGATGCAGGAAATCTACGCGAAGATCGAACAAGTGGCGGACAGCCGAACCACGGTGCTAATTACCGGCGAAAGCGGAACCGGAAAAGAGCTCGTCGCCAAAGCCCTGCACTACAATAGCGGGCGACGTGAACGGCCCTTTATTGCGCTAAATTGCGCGGCCCTCCCGGAAACGCTGATTGAGAGCGAGCTCTTTGGCCACGAGAAAGGCTCCTTTACCGATGCCACAGCCAGGCGTGTCGGGCAATTTGAACTCGCCAATACCGGCACCTTGTTTCTGGATGAAATCGGCGATCTCAGCGCCATGACGCAAGCCAAGCTCCTGAGAGTGCTCCAAGAACGGGAGTTTACGAGAATCGGCGGCGTCCAATCGATCAAGGTCGATGTCCGAATCGTCGCCGCCACTAACAGAAATCTCGAAGACATGGTGCGCAAGGGACAATTTCGAGAAGATCTCTACTACCGCATCAACGTCATTTCGCTGTTTCTTCCGCCGCTCCGTGAACGTGGAGAAGACATTCCCCTGCTCGCCAAGCATTTCCTTGCCAAACGAGTCGAGGAAGAGAAACGCCCGCATATCGAATTCGGGAAAGAAGCCCTAGAGGTCCTGACGCGCTATCCTTGGCCGGGAAATGTCCGGGAAATGGAAAATATCATCGAGCAGGCCTTCATCTGGTCGCAGAATTGCCCGCAGATTACCCAGGAACATCTGCCGACCATCATGAAAAGCGACTCGCGATCATCCTCACTCCGCGATGACACCCTTGCCGGCCGGATGTCTCTTGAAAAAGCGGTCATGGAATTCGAGCGGGAAATCATTCTCGATGCCTTAAAACGAACAAACTATGTCCAGACCCACGCAGCCAATCTCTTAGGAATCAGCCGGCGGATGCTGAAATACCGGATGGACACCTTAGGAATTGGCCGACCGGACAGTGGGAACAGCCAAGAGCCAGATCCTCCCGTGCAGGAATAACACACCTCCCTGTATCGACCGCGTCATTTTCAACACAGAGACGAAACTCTTTCGTCCAGCCAGCTACGTAGTCAAACGTTCAAGTAATCTACATATAGACTTTCTACGTAGACTCCCCCCTGCGGATTGATCATCCCGAGTAAGTGCCTGAAAAGGAACAAGTATTGCTTGACAGGCTACGTAGTTGGGGGTACATGAGCATGATGGACACAAAAATTTCTCAAGACGGATCACAAACAAAACCGACGATTCTTGTTGTCGATGACGAGGCCGGACCGCGTGATGCGCTCAAAGTCATCTTGCGGCCCTTCTTCAACATCCGCTCAGCCGACAACGCGCAGGCCGCACTCAACGTCTTGAGCCATGAATCCATCGACCTCATTACGCTAGATCAGAAACTCCCCGATCGCCAGGGCATCGACCTCCTGCAGGATATTAAGCACGATCACGCCGATATCGAAGTTATCATCATTACCGGCTACGGAAGCCTGAAGTCCGCCATGGAAGGCATTCGCCATGGCGCCGCCGGCTATCTGCTCAAGCCATTCAATGTCACCGAACTGATTTCCCTCATCAGCCAGACACTTGAGAAAAAACAACGCCTCGACCTCCTCCGGAAGGTCCTGACCAATTCGGCTGCCTTATGGGCCGGGGATGAAGAAGGACGGCGCGCGTGGGAGACTTTGAAGACCAGCTATTTCGCGATTGGTAAGCGGGAGGAGCAAGATAGCCCATCTGGCTCGCCAGACATTCTCCCCCTGCTCTCAGATCTCCTAGAAGCCAAGGATCGGCACTTGCTGAATCATTGCAGCCGCGTCAGCTTCTACGCCACGTTGCTCGCCAATCGCCTCAGCTTGACGCTCGCCGAGCAAAAGTCCCTGGCTATCGGCGCCTTCCTACACGATATCGGCAAGGTCAGCCTCAAGAATTATCATTATTCTGATGAGCCGATTCTGCCTTCCGGAGAAAGCGCCTACTCCAAAGAACATTGCGAAGCCGGCGCACGGATGATTCTTCCGCTAGAGTATCCGGCTGAAGTCGGTCAGATTATTTCCTATCATCATGAGCGATGGGATGGATCAGGCTATCCACATGGACTTCAGGGGGAAGGCATTCCCTTGTTGGCAAGAATCGTCAGTATCGCCCAGATGTTCGATCACCTCACCGCTGAAGTCCCTGGACGATCACCACTCCCGGTGGATCAGGCCATCCAGCAAATTGCCCTTCAGGCCAATACCTACTTCGATCCTATGCTGGCGGATCAATTTGCCCGGGTCGCGACCGAATGTAAGGCATCGCTTCCAGCCATGGCGATCGCGACCACGCCGAGCGGCGTGTCCGGCCAGTAGAAAAATCACCCCGGCCGCTTCATCATTCCCCGGCATCGGCAATAAGTTCTGCCGCCGTTTCACGTACTTTCTTCGTGACCGTCAATCCGCCTAACATTCTGGCAATTTCATTCTCCCGTCCCTGACCAATCAGCGCATGCACGGCTGTCACAGTCCGGTTGCCGTCCTGCGACTTCTCGACGCAGAGATGCTGCTGCCCCTGTGCGGCGACTTGAGGAAGGTGGGTAATACAGAACACCTGATGATAGCGGCCTAACCCACGGAGGCGCTTGCCGATGGCCGCAGCCACCGCTCCGCCCACTCCGGTGTCGATCTCATCAAAGATCAGTACAGGGACGTGATCTCGCTCTGCCAGCACCGTTTTCAACGCGAGCATGACCCTGGACAACTCTCCGCCTGAGGCGACTTTTGCGAGAGGCTTTGCTGGTTCCCCTGCATTCGTCGAAAGACGAAACTCCACCTGATCAATCCCCTCAGGACCGAACTCCAGCTCGCCGGCATCCGCGGTCACGTGGATCTCGAAGACAGTCTGCCCCATTTTCAGCGCCTCGAGTTCCTGACGCACCACTTTGGCCATGCGCTTGGCCGCTTCCCCACGCTTTACGAATAATTGCCTCGCCAGAAGCGCCAGATCGGCCTGTTGCGTATGGATGCGTTGGCGCAGTTGAACCAATTGTTCATCGGAGCCTTGCAATTGTTCCAATTCAGCTTTGATATTCTGATGAGCCCCCAGTACTTCTGGTAACGACCCACCGAACTTCTTTTTTAATTTCTGGAGGACCGCCAACCGATCCTCAATCACGCCCAGTCTTTCAGGATTGGCTTCGACTCGCTCAGCATAGTCCCGCAACTGCCCCGCCATTTCCTTCAACACCACTTTGGCTTCAACGGTCAGCCTAGTCAGCTCTCCAATTGTAGAATCAATCTGGAGCAACTGACCCAAGGCCCGCTCCGTCAATGCCAGCTGAGCCAAGATACCCTGCCCTTCCGCATTCACCCGCTCCATCGCTTCAGCGGCTAACGCACCGATCTGCTGCGACGAACTGAGGCGACGACGCTCGTTTTGTAAGTCTTCGTCCTCTCCCTCCCGCAACGCAGCTTCGTCCAATTCGGCACATTGGAACCTGAGTAATTCTTCACGCTGCGTCCGATGCTGGGATTCACGAATCAATCGATCGCGCTCCTCGCAGGCCGCCTTCCAGGCCTCATACCCTTGTTGATACGCGGCACAGCGTTCTTGGAGATTGCCGAAGGCATCCACGACGCTACGCTGTGTTGCCGTAGCCAAGAGTGATTGCTGATCATGCTGCCCGTGCAAGTCCACGAGCGTACCGCCCAGTTCTTCCAGAGCATGCAGCGAGCTCATGGTTCCGTTGAGGTAGACCCGGTTACGTCCGGATCGGGCAATGACCCGCCGCACAATCAACTCTGAATCTGTAGGGCCCAGGATTCCTTGATCTCGGAGACGAGCTTGGAGGGGATGGTGGTCGGGCAGATGAAAGGCCGCCTCAAGAGACGCCTCTTCCGTCCCAAAACGAATCTGGTCGGCGGACGCTCGTCCGCCGACCAGCAGGGCAATGGCATCGATCAGAAGGGATTTTCCAGCCCCCGTTTCTCCGGTGAGAACGGTAAAGCCAGGCTCAAACCGTAGGCTGAGCTCTTCTAGAATAGCGAAATTGACGATGCGCAGCTCGGTGAGCATGGCTGCGTGCGTGCGAACGCCCTACGCGGTCCCCGCGTGTTGGGCCAACAATGAATCAATCGTTTCTTTGAACTGACGCTTCGGACGCGCCCCAACCAGCTTTTCCACAACCTGGCCGTTTTTGAAAAACAGAATCGTCGGGATACTCATCACCTGATACCGCCCGGCGACTTCAGGATTTTCATCGGTGTTCAGCTTCCTGACTTTCAGCTTCCCGGCGTATTCCTTGGCCAGCTCATCAACAATGGGCGCCACCATCTGGCAAGGTCCGCACCAGACGGCCCAGAAATCGACCATGACAAGCTCACTGGCCTTCATCACGTCTGCATCCCAGGTGGAATCTTCAACTTTTAATGTATCACCAGCCACGTCCGGAACCTCCTTCAGCTAAGATACCGACGATAAGAATCAAGAAGTGCATCGTACCCCACCCCCATTTAGGGTGTCAAATGAGGTGCGGACCGCACTCACTCAGATAGATTCATCGGACGACGCCATCATCGCCCCGGAGCGCCACCCGTCGATGCGCCAGACTGAAACCGTCCGTAGGGACCAGTCGGCGAGGCCCATGGCAATCCGCGCTCGCCCCATAGCAGCGGACTGAGGATTGACCGCATCACCTGGGTCCCGAAGTTCTCCGTCCAACCGATACCGGTCAGATTCAGCATGAAGTTGTACTGCGCCCGATCCGGGAATTGAAGATAGAACAGGCCAAGAGACCAGCATTTGCAGGGGTTCTGATACAAGGCCACGATGTCATACTCAGGGCTCCTTTTCGTCTTGAGATCGTAGTAGCCCTTCGCCCCGATCGTCCATCCCCAAGGAGTTCTGAACCCGCCTCCCGCCGTCGCAAACTGAATCTCCGGCGTCGGGGCATACACTTCGTTGAACGAAATAGGGTTCCAGATATCTCCCCGCCGCTCGCGATTGCCATCCCGGGAAAACCGCTGCCCGACTTCAAGATACCAATTGGTCGATTCTTGAATTCGAAGATCCGTATTCCACTGGCTCAATTGCCCTCGATAGGGATCGAAAAACGCATCAACCGTCAGATACTGATTGATCGTCGGGCGCTGCGTCCCGAAGTTTCCGGCTCCCCGCCCGAACGCCTGAGCTGCCATTTGCGATTGAGTGAATTGCGGAGCCGTATTGCCGATGACCGCCCGCATCCACACATCGGAGAATTTTCGACCTTGCACCGCCACCGTAGCAGGCTGCAACGGTTGTGTGAGGGAGCCCAGCGGCGGAGTCACACCCGGACCGAAGTCGCGGGCTCTCGTCTGCACCGCCCCGGCATGGTAACTCTGCGCGACGGTCAGATCCAGCCAATTGAAGGTATTCGTTCCATCGTGCTCCAGTACACGATTGCGCAGCGCATAGGTCAGAAGGTTTTTCTTCGGCAGATCATCGATTTGATCGATCTGCGCGATCTTCGATTGATCGGTCCCCGGCACATATTCATACATGACCGTCGGCTCAATCGTATGAAGAAGACTGCCGCCACCGTCCAAGCCGAATCGCCGGCTCAACTTCGACGTGGCATCGATTCCGGCCCAGAAAGTTTCTCGATGGAGCGACGCATCAGATTGCGCGCCACGGGTATAGTAGACTTCACGAAACTTCGCCTGCGGAGTCAGACCCACGACATGCCCCAAATCAATGACGTCAGTGGAAATCCCCGGCACGACATTCACGCGATTCAACGAGAACCCTTCTTCCCGGTAAAAATTGACGAAGTCCCCTTCCATCCCGAACAACAAGGGCGAGTTAAAGAGCGGGACATTCGGCAAGGTGTAGCCGGTCTCGGGAAGCCGCTGGAAGGTATCCCTTCCTCCGGACTGAAGCGGTTGCAGGTATTGCCCGAGGATGTACGCATTGCCGTACGGCAGCCGCTGATTCAGCAGCAGGTTCGACTCGTTGCTGGGTAAGGCTCGCTGGCTGCCTGAGTTACTCAACTGCTGGAGGTAGTTGGGATCGGTGACAAAATTCGCATTCCCCCGTAGCAGCAGCGTTTCGGTAAACTGCTGCGTGTGCGTCCCGGCAATAAGCGCGCGCGCCTGCTTCACATCCGAACTGGTCTGATCGACCCCGGTGACATTCGGCAGCGCAGTCTGCTGCAGATAGCTCACGTACCACTGACCCCGGGATTTCTGGTCGATCACATAGCGATATTCTACATCGCTCCCGTAGCCAAGCTTACTGTAGTAGGACGGCGCGATGGTCAAGTCCTGGCTCGGATTGATCGCCCAGTAGAAACTGTCCTGGAGGTGTACGCCGAATCGACTATCGAAACCCACCTGAGGGACCAAAAACCCGCTCCGCCGGTTCGACAAGGGATAGGTGATCGTGGGAAACGGAACGACCGGCACATCCGCAACGCACAGCCAGGCCCCTTTCAACGCCAACGTGTCTCCGACGTTCAAATCCATATCGTCAAACTTGAACCGCCAGGCCGGCACCTCCCCGTCCTGCGCGTCACAATTCGTAAACGCCCCTTCCTTCACACGATAGTGATATTCGGAGAACCGCTGCAGCAGACGCCCACCCACGAGCGTATTGGATTGAGGGACATAGAGCTGCCCATGGGTAATGACACCGGCCTCGGTATTCACATTGAAGTCCATCCGCTCCGTCGTCACGTCGGCCTGCGGATCCGTCAAATGCACGTGCCCCGATGCGTGAACCACCCCAGAGAGCGCTTCAATCGTGACGTGGTCGGCGGTCAGACGCATGGTGCCCTGCAGGATCACCACAGACCCATCCGCCTCGTATACCTCTTGGTCCTGCCGATAGTCGATTCGATTGGCCGTAACATCGAGAGGAGCAGAACCGGATGCCGAGGTACCCGGCACAACCGACTTGGATTTAGCCCAGACGAGACAGGGAAAGCAGAACAGAAAAACCACCGCGAAAACACAGAGTCTGCCCGCTGTCCATGACCGTCCACTCACCATGCTAACCCCTGAGCGGAGACAAGCCACAGCCGCGGACCAACGCTTTCACTTCGCCCACCAGCATGAGCGATCCGGTGACACAGATCAGATCCTGCACGGTCGCCCGGGCTTTTGCCAGCGCCAGCGCATCCGCCGTGGACGGAGCGACGTGACACGGAGAGAACCGGAATCCAACCGTCTCTCGCAGTTCCTCCACAGACGCCGAACGGGCCATATCCACCTGCGTCAATATCGCTTCAGAGATCAGCCGGTAGAACGGCTCGACAAAGCGCGCGTGATCTTTGTCACGCATCATGCCCAAGACAAGAATCAACCGAGACTCCGGTCGCGATGCGCACCACTCCGTCAAATATTCGGCCAACACATGGGCTGCGGCCGGATTGTGGGCTCCGTCGAGCAACAGAACCGGACCTCGCTCCACCACTTCCAATCGCCCTTCCCAGAGCACCGACGCCAGCCCCCGGCGCACCGCCGCCTCATCAACCGATATCCCACGCCCTTCGGCCGCGTCGAGCAATGCCAGAGCACAGGCAGCATTATCCAGCTGATGGCGTCCGGCAAGCGCACTGGTCAATCCGTCGAACTCCCTGGATCGTCCGCGATACGACACGGCTCCCAGCCCAGCACTGGCTGCATAAAAATCGGTCCCCAGTCGCGTGAGTGGCGCCTCGCGATCCATCGCCGTCCGACGAATCACTTCCCACGCCGGCCCGTCGATGCGACCCACGACGACCGGGATGCCCGGCTTAATAATCCCGGCCTTTTCAAATGCGATAGCGTCTTCCGTCGTGCCAAGATATTCCTGATGGTCCAGCGCAATCGTGGTAATCGCACAAGCCACTGGCTCCACCACATTCGTTGCGTCGAACCGGCCGCCCATCCCAACTTCCAAGACCGCCACATCGACTCCGGACTCGGCAAAATGGAGAAACGCCATCGCCGTCGTCAGCTCAAAGAACGTCGGGGTCAGGCCGGATGGCACGCTCGCCTGAAGCTGTGCAGTGAGCTCCGCCACCTGCGCTTCAGCGATCATGGTCTGATTGACACGGATCCGCTCGCGAAAATCGACGAGATGCGGAGACGTGTATAACCCCACCCGATAACCGGCCGCCTGCAGCATGGCCGCCGTCATGGCCGCCGTCGACCCTTTGCCGTTGGTGCCGCCGATATGCAGACTCCGGAACCGGCGCTCGGGATGGCCCAGCCGGCCCAAGAGCGTCCGCATGGTCTCAAGCCCCAGCTTGATTCCATGTTTCTGGAGTCCGTAGAGATACTCGATGGCGGATGAATAGGTCATGCACTGAGCCGGGCAGGATGCACTGCACTAGAAATGAGCAACGAGAGTGCCGAGGGTTTCTTTTAACTGTTTCCGCTCGACGATCATATCGATCATCCCATGCTCAAGGAGAAACTCCGCCCGCTGAAACTGATCGGGCAACTGCTGCTTGATCGTCTGCTCGATCACACGGGGGCCGGCAAACCCGATCAAGGCCTTCGGTTCCGCAATAATCACATCGCCCAGCATCGCAATGCTCGCCGTCACTCCCCCGAAGGTCGGATCAGCCAAGATGGAGATAAACGGCAGCTTGGATTCACCCAGCTTCGCCACGGCCGTCGACGTTTTCGCCATTTGCATCAACGAGAGAATGCCCTCCTGCATGCGCGCGCCGCCCGACGCGGTCACCAAGACCACGGGACGCTTCTTCTCCAGTGCGCGATCGACTGCCCGGCAAAACTTTTCCCCGACGACCGATCCCATGCTGCCGCCCATAAAGCTGAAGTCGAACACACAGAAAACGACCGGCTGTCCATCGACCAATCCTTCGCCGATCATTAAGGCATCCTTGCGTCCGGTTTTTTCCTGCTGCGCCTTGACCCGATCTCGATAGGACTTCGTGTCGTGAAAATTGAGGGGATCCTTGGCTTCCAACTCCGCATCCCACTCCTTAAACGTGCCAAGATCGACGAGCAACGCGATCCGCTCCATCACGGAGATGGGAAAATGATAATCGCACTTCGGGCACACCTTGTTGTTCCGATCGACTTCCTTGCGATAGACGATTTCCCGGCAGTGGTTGCACTTGAGCCACATCCCTTCAGCGCCTTTGGATCGCGGCGGCACTTCGGAGCCGGTCGTTTTCTGCTTTTTAAACCAGGCCATAGTCGTATCCTCTTCGCTCGAACGATCACGATCAGACGCGCACGTCACACACCCCTCACAGGGCACCGAAGAATAGCATAGCCGCCAAAATGACGCACGCGCAATTCAACGGGAAACACGTAAAGAGGAACGGGAGCTAGAGGCCGTCCGGAGAGAGAACCAATCGATACAACATCCACAATCCAAGCCCGACACTCCCCAGACTCGCCGCGCTTTGCACTGCAAAAAATGCCCGCTGGCCGACAGCCTGTGAATAGATGACCGGCACACTCAGCGTCAGCCCGATCATCAGCATACCGCCGATTGAACCGAGACCAAACACCGCGATGTAGAGTAACCCCTGCGCGATGCCGCTGGTATTCGAGGCGATCACCAGCATCAAGGCTGCAGACCCTGCCACTCCGTGGGCCATCCCGATCAAGAGCGGCCGGAGCGACTGCCTGGTCCAATGCGGATGGGCATGATCCTCACGCCGCTGATGGCTATGCAAATGCACATGCGGCTCGCCGTCATGGACGTGACGATGGAGATGCCATCGCTCACGAAACAGTTTGAGCGCCAGCGTGCCGCCCAACACAACAAGCAAGAGCCCCACCCCACATTCGGCCAGCAGAGCCAATGGTTCAGGAATATGAATTCCTGACACCAATACCACAGCACCGACAATCAGCAGGGTCAGGGTATGCCCCACTCCCCACCAAAGACCCACCAGACCGGAGGCGCGCATGGAGGGACGCTCCGCCAGGACCGTAGACACCGCCGCCAAATGATCGGCGTCGAGGGCATGGCGCAGCCCAAGGACAAATCCGACGGTGAGAAAGGTCAGCAGGTTGAATTCAAACATGAAGCCCCTTACCGGGGTAATGCACAGACATCGGTTGTGCGGACCGAGGATCAGCCGCCACGGGCATGCATTTCCAGATGCGGATCGCCCCGGAGTTGATCGATGCCGATGAGCTTGCCGTTGCGCAACCCGACCTCTTCCAACGCCTTGCGAGATTCGGCCCCCCGATCGCGCCGGTTTTGCCACCCTGCGCCGATCAACTCACGCATCCGGTCAGGACTGGCACCGGCGCGCATAGGTTGCCGAAGGTCCGTTCCCTTCGCCGCATAGAGACACAAATACCACATCCCGTCGGCAGTCACGCGGCTTCGGTCGCAGGTCGCACAGAACGGCTGCGTAGTCGACGCGATAATGCCGAAGGTGGTTCCGTCAGGCAACAGGAACCGCTGGGCCGGCGCGGTCCCACGCCCCGGCAAGGGAACGATCGGGCCATAGTGCTGCGTCAAGGTCTCAAGAATCGCCGCCTGCGACAGCACCTTCGCCATCGCCCAATCATTGGCCCCGCCGACATCCATATATTCAATGAATCGCACCTCGGCCCGATAGTGCTTCGCAAACTCGATCAAGGCGACCAGCTCGTCATCGTTAAATCCCCGGATCGCCACGGTGTCGAGCTTGAACCCGGTAAAGCCCGCTCGTCCGACCGATTCAATCCCTTCAATGACGCGCGCAAACTCATCCCGCCGCGTCAGCTGACGGAACCGTTCGGGGCGCAGCGTATCCAGACTCACCGTCACACGATGCAGCCCGGCCTCGTACAACTCCTGCGCATTATCCGCGAGCAAAATGCCATTTGTGGTAAGCGCAATCTCCGAAATCCGCCGGTCTTGGAGCAGCAGACGAACGAGACGGGATAAATCACGACGCAACAGAGGCTCACCGCCGGTCAGCCGGACCTTATCGACGCCTAAATCGGCAAAATAGCCGGTCAGCGTCGCCATCTCCTCGAAGCTCAAGACATCTTCGCGCGGCAGCCAGACATAGTCTTCTTCCGGCATGCAGTACTGGCAGCGAAGATTGCACCGATCCGTAACGGAGAGCCGCAAACTGCCCAGTGGGCGGTCGTGGGTATCCACTACTTTTTTGAAAGAAGAGAAACTGTCAGGCAATTGCGACATGCGTGTAACTCATCGCCCGTTGCGCACGACAAACTACGGATGCTCTTCCACCCACACTTCACCCTCGGGCGTGCGTTCGAGCTTCCAAATAGGAGTAATCTGCTTCAACTCATCGATCGCCCACTTGCAGGCCTGGAACGCCTCCGCCCGATGCTCGGCACCGGCGATAATCAGCACGATATTCTCACCGATCGTAATTTCGCCGTAGCGGTGAATGATCAGCAACTCCAAAATGTCGAAATCTTTCAGCGCCCGCTCGCGGATCTCACGTAGCTTCTTCTCCGCCATCCCTTCGTAATGCTCGAAGGTGATGCTATCGACATCCCGACCTTTCGAGCGATCGCGGGCGATCCCCAGAAACGTCGCAATCCCGCCGATCCGCTTCGACCGGCTCTTCACCCGATCAAGCTCTTGGTCGATGGAGAAATTCTCCCGCTGCACCCGAACGAACTGGCTCTCGTCTATCGGTTCCATACCTGATCCACCTGCGAATGGAGGAAGCAATGCAATCTCATCACCGTCTTTGATTTCTGTCTCCTCGTGGGCAATCTCCTGATTGACCGACACCAGGACCTTCTTCTTATGAATCAACTCCCCGACCTGCGGATATTCGCGATCAAGAATCTCAACCAAATCTTTCACTCGCCGCCCATTCGTCAAGGCCAGAGAGAGAGACCCTTGATTCCTGGCCAGCACCTTCGTCATGCCGAACAGCTTGATCGTAACCATGATTTCAGTCAGGCCTCGTATAGGTTCCCGACTTACCGCCTGACTTTGAGAGCAAGCACACATTCGTGAAGCTCATCCCGCGATCGATCGCCTTGCACATATCATAGATGGTGAGCGCCGCTACGGACGCTGCTGTCATCGCTTCCATCTCCACACCGGTCTGCCCCGTAGTCTTGACCGTGGCGTAGATATGGATGGCACAGAGGCCTGCCTGGTTCGGCTGAGATTCTTCTTTGAAAGAGATATCGACGCTGGTAATCAGGAGAGGGTGGCACATGGGAATAAGGTCTGGGGTCTTCTTGGCCCCCATCACCCCGGCAACCTGGGCTACCGCCAGCACATCGCCCTTGGCGATCTTCCCGCGCTGAATCTTCTCCAGCGTGGCCGGAAGCATCAAGACAGTCGCCTGCGCAGTCCCGACCCGTTCGGTCGAGTCTTTCGCGCTGACATCGACCATCCGCGCCCGGCCCGACTCGTTAAAGTGTGTGAACTCAGCCATTTCTCTCAATGAATCAGCTGGTTATACATTGCGCCGATCGGTCATTATAGAAAGCGGCAGAAAACAGAGTCAATAGACGAGAATTTGAGAGGGCGCATGGGAATCTTCCTACTCTGAAATACGCACACACTGATCGCCTGCTCAGCTTAGGCCCGAGCCAGGCCCCGCGGGCACAACAGAAGATGGCCGCGGTTCCAAGGCCATCTTCTTGCTTATGCATAATGGAACTATGCAAATCTGTATTGGACACCAATCAGACAATCAGACAATGGGAAAGGTTGACAAGTGAACACCCTTCCGCAAGAATCGCACGCCTATATTATTAGGTAGCGATGTATCCTACGCCAGTTCACCTACTAGTTGGCTAAAACACGATGCACTTCCATGGACTCCGAGAACCCCTCGTCGTGGCCGCAATCATGCTGACCATATCCCAGGAAATCTGCCAGGCACAAACGGCTCCGCCCCCTGTGCTCCGCACCTCACAGTTTGATCAGCGAGTGCTTGAGACCGTCGTCTCGATCGAACGGAGACCATCACCCGACAAAGAGATCCCGGTAGGCACTGGCTTCATTGTACGTTCCAGTCGGAACCATCTGATCCTTGTCACGGCAAAGCATGTGGTGATCGACTCTGACGAGAAGCTGGTTTCCGATCTCGTATACCGCCTCAACCGCATTGGTGGATCAACACAATTAGTGAGGGACGCTGACCTTGCACAGATAGGAGTCGGATCTTGGTTCCTATCTCCGCAGCACGATCTCGCCGTACGCTTCCTGCCAATTGTTCAGGAATCTCCAGTCAAAGCCATTCCGTTAGACCGATTCGTCGAGGAACCCCAGGTTGAAGCTGGCACCCCCCTCGCCGCGCTGGGATTCCCCATGGGACTCAGGTCTGTCGATCATTACAAGCCTATTGCTCGACGAGGCATGGTCGGTCGAGCAGACCCGTTGATGGTTCTCGCCGACCTCTTTGTTTTCCCCGGGAACAGCGGAGGCCCCGTTGTGTATGTCCCGATGTCCAAGACAGGTGACGTTTCCACCGATGGCGCCGAGATCGTGCGCCAGGAAATGTTAGTCGGAGTCGTCTCGTCCTTTATTCCTTATAAAGAAATCGCGGTAAGCGAGCACACGAAGCGCCCTCGCGTCGTATTCGAGGAGAACTCGGGCCTGGCCAACCTTGTGCCGGCGTGGATCGTGAAAGCTTTCATTACAACCGGCGACGTCATGTCGTTTGATGAGACGCTCAGCAGGAAGAGATGAAGTCCTCACCCAAATCTTTGCCTTGAGCGGACGACCCAGCGAGCTGCCGCAGAACTCCTAGATTGTTCGCCGTTTGAAATATCCAGATGACAGCACAATCACCTTGTTTCCTTGTTACTGCGCAAGAAAATGCGGGATAGTTCCGAACCTTGCACTTTCATCGGAAATTCCAGTGGGACAGGCGCGATCTCAAAAACTCCCTCTATTAGCTGACCATCATTACATATTCATATGATATGACAGACAACGAGCAAGACAATCGCGTCGATCTCACCCCCTACCAGGCGGCAGGCGGGCTTGAGGGCCTCACAAAGCTGGTGGACGAGTTTTACGTCAACATGGATACGCTGCCAGAAGCTCAGACCATCCGGAACATGCACCCCAAGGATCTCACTGTCGCGCGCAAGAAATTGACCTATTTTCTTAGCGGCTGGCTTGGAGGCCCGAAGCTGTTTCAGCAACACTATGGGCCGATCAGCATTCCCGACGCGCACAAACCGTTCTCGATCGGATACGAGGAACGCGACGCCTGGCTGCTGTGCATGCAGCGAGCCCTTGCCGCCCAGCCATACAGTACCGAATTGAAAGACTATCTCTTAGCGGCACTCAGCGTCCCGGCTGAACGAGTCCGGCAAGTAAACGCAGGAGAAGTTTGACAGCCACATACGACACGCGACAAGACACGTACCGTTCAAGACGAAAGAAAGCGGACAGCGAGCACGAAGGCGATCCAATTGCACATATCCGGTTCTTCTTACCCCTCCCCCAAGAGTGTGCCTCGGTTGGCTTTCCCTGCGCGCATTGACCGAGCACCGCCAATGATTTCACATCTAAATCGATCCCCGGTGCGCGGGCAGCGAGCAAGAAAGGCAGCCGGAGCATACCCGCCCTCCTTGACTCTTTGAAATCCGATCCTCGACAATGCCCGCATGTCAGCACACATCATCATTGAACGGCTGGAATTCCGTGGCCGCTGCGGCGTCACAGCAGAAGAACGGGCGAAGCCCCAGCCACTGGCAGTAGATGTGGAATTGGATGCGGCCTTCGAGCCGGCCGGCCACTCGGATCATCTCGTCGACACCATCGACTATGCGAAGATCGCACAACGCCTCGTCGAGATCGGTACGACGCAGGAAGCCTGCTTACTAGAAACTCTGGCGGAACGATTCCTGGCCATGCTGTTTACAGACTTTCCCATCAAACGGGCAAACCTCTGGATCCGTAAACTGCACCCGCCCATTCCGCATGTCACCCGCTCCGTCGGCATCAGGATCAACCGCACCAGGCTCGCGCAACAACTCAGCCATATCGAGCCGAAACCAGCCTCGTTTCTGGTCGAGCAACTACACCGACTTCCCAAAGGCCGGGCCTTGGATGTGGCGGCAGGCGGAGGGCGGCACTCGCTCTTTCTCGCCGCTCGCGGGTATCACGTCGATGCCATCGACCGCGACGAAGCTGCTCTTACCCAACTCGCTGCAGCCGCTGCAGCAACCGCACTCCCTCCGATCAAGACCAGAACAATCGACTTGGAGCAACCGGCGCCGTTCGATCCCGGATTCGGCCATGAGACCTACGATGTCGTCATCGTCTTTTTCTATCTGCATCGATCGCTCTTTCCCTTTCTCATTGATGCCCTCAAACCCGGCGGCCTGTTGATCTATGAAACCTTTACGATCGATAACTACACCCATCACAAACATCCGCGCCGGTGGGAGTTCTGCCTGGCCCACAATGAACTGCTGCGTATGACATCGACACTTCAAATCCTGCACTACGATGAAGGGGCTCACGACGGCGTGGAAGGTCCGCGCTCGACCTATACCGCACAATTGGTAGCCCGCAAGCCGCTGCGATCGGCTCCCTCGACATGAGCCGTATCGATCTCCATCTACACACGACCCATTCAGACGGCAGCCAGTCCCCAGCTGAAGTAGTCAGACTCGCCCATGAGGCAGGCGTCTCTGCCCTGGCCATCACTGATCACGACATCACCACCGGCCTTCCTGAAGCCATCACGGCGGGACAGGAACTCGGCATTGAGATCATCCCAGGAATCGAAATTAGCTCACGCCACGGTGAGTCGGAACTGCATGTCCTGGGTTACTTTCTCAAATGGGAGGATGCCCAACTCAACGCACGCCTGATGACGCTTCGAGAGGGCCGGCATCGCCGCAATCCCAAGATCATCGAGTTGCTGCAAGCTGCCGGCATCGACATCACCTACGATGAAGTGCGAGCCGTCGCAGGGAGCGATTCGGTAGGCCGCCCGCATATCGCCCGGGTGCTTATGGAGAAGAAGGTCGTGACAACAGCCAAGGAAGCGTTCGATCGATTTCTCGCCGAAGGCAAAGCCGCCTATGTCCCGCGAGACCTCCCCGCCCCTGTCGATGCGATCGGCTGGATCAAGGATGCCGGAGGGCTGGCAGTCCTCGCGCACCCCACCTGGGTCAAAACACCCGAAGGTACGCTGACTGACTTAGCCCGTCAGTTGAAAGGGCAGGGCCTGGACGGAGTCGAAGTCCACTACAGCACCCACACCCCACGACAGACCCGCGCCTATTTGAGTCTCGCGAAGCAATTGGGGCTCTTGGTCACGGGCGGCAGCGACTTTCACGGTATGACCAAGCCCGATATCGAAGTTGGAACCGGGAAGGGCTCGCTGCATGTGCCGGATCATCTGCTTCCGAAACTCAAAGATGCCGTCGCCAGGCTCTAGCGGGATGCTGAAGCCGCGATGCCAATACAAGCCTCATTGCCACGTTTACTCATTCATAAGTTTTTCCGCAGCCTGCTAACCCGCGCTCCCTGTGCGTTTCCCGCTATTCGTTGACTCTTCAGACCTATCCGTTAGACTTTGGGCAGCTTCTCACTGAATCTATCCATGACACACGCATCCAGCTGGCTCATTCAGTTCGCAATCGTCTCATTCGTGGCCCTCTTTGCAGGTCCGCTCCTGAGCAAGCTGCCGTTTGCCGAGCACTTCCCCCTAACCTTCCTCAGCATGACAGGACCACAAACGATTCGCCTGGTCGTTGAAGGCACCGGCCTCCTCTCGCTCTGGATTCTGGCCTTTCATGCCTTTCGCCACATGCCGGACAACGGACGCGGCTTCACCTTTCTCAGCCGGATCATCCTTCCGCTGATCACGATCGTCGTCCTCATTGTCGGGGACAAGACCATCCAAGTAGCCGGACAAACGCTGATTGAAGAAGTCGGCATCCAGCGATACAGCCTCGGCTATGCCACCGCGCTGGTCATCACCGGGCTCTGGTTGACTGTCGCCTGGCTACTCAATATCGAGGCCCTCCATCTCTACGTCACCGCCCCTGCACAGACACGCGGTCGAAAGAAGACGCCCCAGACCGCCGACGAGAGTCATGACACTTCTGAAAGTTCCGGTCCATCCGATACCTCTGACTCAGCCTCCGCAGATTCGCTCGACAATGGATCTCCCCCCGCCATGCTTGGACGATACAAAGTCCTGAAGGAACTTGGACGCGGAGCCATGGGGGTCGTGTATCTCGGCAAAGACCCCACGATTCAACGATTCGTGGCCATCAAAACCATGCGACTCGATGAGGTCGACGATGCGGAGAAGCTCCGGGAAGTGAAATCCCGGTTTTTCCGCGAAGCGGAATCGACCGGCCGGCTCGCACACCCCAATATCGTCACGATTTACGACGCGGGCGAAGAGCAGGACCTCGGCTACATCGCCATGGAGGTGCTGGAGGGCACCACGCTCAAGCACTGGGCGCGCAAACCCAACCTGCTGCCGCTCGACAAACTGATTCCAATCATTGCCACCGTCGCCGAGGCCCTGGACTATGCCCATCAACAAGGCGTCGTGCATCGCGACATTAAGCCGGCCAATATCATGATCACCAAAGGCGCGACGGTGAAAGTCATGGATTTTGGCATTGCGAAAATGGCCTCGTCGTCGAAGACGCAAACCAACATCGTGCTCGGCACCCCCACCTATATGTCACCGGAACAGATTGCCGGGAAAAAGGTCGATGGACGATCCGATATTTTCTCGCTGGGAGTCGTCCTCTTTGAAATGCTGAGCGGCCGTCCCCCCTTCACGGCGGATAACTTATCCGCCTTGCTCTTCGCGATTGCCCATAATCCTCACCCCTCCATAAAGATCATTCGTCCTGATATTCCCTCGGCCCTCCAACTGGTGCTCAAGCAAATGCTCGAAAAAGATCCAGCCTTACGGTTTCGACGGGCATCCGAGGTCGCCCAGGAATTGCGCGCGTGCCTGCAAGGCCAGACCGTCTAACAGGATGCTGAAAAAATCAGTCGGCGGCGCTCCCTGCCGTCGCCGAAGTCCTTCTCGAAGGCCGGTCGCATCGCTCTCATACGAAAACCGTCAGCCATATTTTCGGCATCGCCCGAGGTGTTCAGCAGTCCGCTAGAAAAAGATGCCCATGCCGCTTGCCGTTACCCATAGTGCACTTTCTGATATCGGTCGCAGACGATCGCACAATGAAGACCGTTGCTGCACCGACACTACCTTAGGCCTCTTCCTTGTCTGCGACGGCATGGGCGGCAGTAAGGCCGGCGAGATTGCCAGCGGCCTCGCAGTTGAAACCATTCACCGTCATATCAATGAAGCGTCACAGAACGCTGCGTTCCCCATGATCGGTCAATCCGACCCAACCATTTCGCCATCAGGAAATCGTCTCCTCAGCGCGATCTGCGATGCCAATCGCGTCATTCATCGTGAGGGACACAAAAATCCTGACTGGGCCGGGATGGGAACGACCGTCGTCGCAGTACTGCTCACCAACCGACTGATGTCGTTCGCTCATGTCGGTGACAGCCGCCTCTACCTGGTCCGCGCCCGTGCCATTCAGCCCCTGACAACCGATCACTCCTGGGTGGCTGAACAGGTGCGCGCTGGCCTGATGACTGAAGCCGAAGCCGAGCAATCGCCACGGCGCAACCTCGTGACCCGCGCCTTGGGAGTGGCACCGGAAGTCGACATCACCATCGGCGAGGCAGAGTTACAGGAAGGCGACCGGCTCTTGCTCTGTTCGGATGGCCTGACAAAAGGCGTCGAGACAGCGCGGCTCCTCAATGTCCTGACACACACCGATGACATGATCGGCGCAACCCGGCGCTTGGTCGCCCTCGCCAATGAGGCTGGCGGAGACGACAATACAACCGTCATCACCATCGCTGTCCATGAGGCCACGGAACAACCGATGTAGCATCGGGGCCGTCAGCGACTGGCCAGGTAACAACATCCCACCCACCGGGACATCATAGGACCGGCGCAGTAGGTCGCGTAGCCCCGGTTCGCCCAGTTCGAATGATCTGGAATCTGAAAGATATCGTTGAGCGGTTCAGTCTGAACGGCTAGTTTCTGAGAGTGAGTGCGCCTTTGGGTAATGTCGCGTAGCACCCATCCGACACATCCTGGGCGTGGTCCTGCAAGCACTGCAACATCTGCCCCTCGCCTGACGGCACCTCGCGGCAGAAGCGCTTCACATCCTCCGCGCACGCCAGCGCATGGCCGGAGTGTTCCTTCCACCGCACGAGCTGCTGACGGATCACCGACTGACAGAGGGATGGAAGCTGCTTGGCCCGTCGCTCTATACAGCGTCGGCGCCCCTCGCCTTGCAGACTATCCGGACAGGCCTGCTGCAATTCAGCTTCGCATTTCATCTCCGCGATTTGCTTTGTGCGCGGATCTAACGCAACGCCTGCCCCTCTCACACCCTGCTCAGATTGAATGATCTCCGCACCGTTGACCACGACTCGATGCGATCCCGGCGCATCCGGGGCCGGCACCCCTGGAATACTCAGATCCAGCGCGGGCGTCGGAGGAGCGACCTTCATGGATCGGGACGAGACTGCGGATGCATGGAGTTGATCTTTGGTGGGCATATTCGCCCAGACCAGCCCCCACACGAGTCCCAGCCCGATTATGGTCACAAGAATGGCGGTCAGGCGGCTTGATGACGGCGATGGTTTCGGCATGATGTAGGCCTAGGATAGGGCAACATCTGAAGAAAAGCATCGAAAGGTGAGATTTCGAACAACGCGCCAGGCAGAACGATCGTGCGGAGACTAATTCTCCGACGTTTCGACGATGTGATTTTCGAACCTCGTACAGCCCTCTGCCAACAATCGGTTCGTCAGCATTTCGCCGGGCCATTCGATCGGCAGGTCGGCCGTGAACACCCAGACATCAGGAGACGTCCAGACCGGGCCATGCTCCTCCGGCAGTTCCGGATCGAACAGATCGGTCCACACGGGCATATAGACACCGTTGCCGCATTGCGTATGCAGATGCACGACCGTCCTCGACCGGACCAACGGATCCAAATCCCGCCACACTGCCGCGGTTTCATCGGCCAGATGATGGATACGCACCGCATTCTGCGCATCGAACATCGCATAGGCCGCGTAGACCGGGACCTCGATGGTATCCGGCGCCAGCGCCAGTTCAGGACATTGCTCGACCAGCCCTTCAAGAATCGCCCGCCGATGCCGGTCCTCCCAGGAATCGGGCAACCCAGGATCGGACGCGCCGATAATCTCGAAGAGCAAGAACGCGGTATTTTCCACCGGCGGATACAATCGCGCGGCGATCGCTTGCGTCCGCTCCGAATCTGCTACCGACGTCAAATGATCGTGCAGCATCTGGAGATTGAGCGGTTCCAGGGTCGCATCGGTCAACAGCCTCGATTCCACCCGCACCACCGTGCCGGCCGACAAGCGCAGATGCCGATGGAGCAACTCCGCCGTGGCGATAGGATCGATTTTGAGCTTGAGTGGAGCCGTAAGATTCGCTTGGAGCGGGAGTTCCAACGCCGCCATCGTGGCGTAGACCGGCTTTTCTTCCGTCGATTCATCCAGGGCCAAGGTACAGCTGGCTTCCGCCAGCAGATCGAACAACCACTCGGCCATTTCCTCATCGAGCGCCGCCAAGACGGTCAGTAAATCGGACTCGCGTCCCTGCTCTAAAAAAGCTTGCAACGTATCAATCGCCGCATCGGTGTCGCCGTGATCATGCCGGCGCGCATTGATCAAATGGATGAGGTCGCGGGTGAGCGGATCGGGACGAGACCAAGCCAACATCAGACGCTCCTCAGATAACCGGAAAAAGATTCTTGCTCACCGACATCACACGATCTCCATGTTGCCAAAGAATCTGTGCTGGAGCAAGGGCGAAGACAGTTCCCGCGACCCTGCATCCGGCACCAATGACGGGGTACGGCACCCATCATTCACCAATCACTTTCACCAACACACGCTTCCTTCGACATCCGTCAAATTCACCGTAAAAGATCTGTTCCCAGGGACCAAAATCAAGCCGCCCATCCGTTACCGCCACCACGACTTCACGCCCCATGAGTTGGCGTTTCACATGGGCATCGCCGTTGTCTTCCCCAGTCTCATTGTGCCGATACCGCGCGTCGTGCGGCGCAAGTCGTTCGAGCACATCATCGAAATCTCGCAGCAGTCCCGGTTCGTCGTCGTTGATATAGACGCTGGCGGTGATATGCATCGCGTTCACCAGCACCAACCCTTCCGTCACTCCGCTCGCCTTGAGCACGGCTTCGACCTGAGGCGTAATATTGAGATAGGCGCGGCGCGTCTTAGTCTCGAACCAGAGTTCCTCTCGATACGACTTCATCAGCTAGCCTATTCGTGTGTGTCTCGACGGGCATTCTGCCGAACGGTCCGCCCGAGATTCAAGTGGCAGGCAAGAATCAGCGACTCGATTCGCCCCTGACCCGAAACAGACTATAAATGAGGATCATGGCCAAGAGGCCACCCTCCGTGTTATCTCACCCGCTCTCTACTCACGCTCACACCATCTTGGCCCAACGATACCCCGCAAGAAACCCTACGGGCACCGTGACGGAAACCGCCGCGCAGCTTTTCTGGCGCGTTGCCCACGGCGACGCCTCAAGACGTCGCGAAGGCCTTCCGACTCGCCCATCGCCTCGGATGCAAAGGACTCACCGTGTTTCGCTCAGGGAGCCGGCCCGATCAGATGCTTTCCTGTTCACAACGACAATCCTGCTGACGCGTCCGCGCCGATCCAACGGCTCATCCCGCTGGTATAATTTCCCCACAAAATTGACTCCATCGGACCTAGGTGATAAGTACTTTCACAGAATATGACCGTGTCCCGATGATCGCTACAGGGAGGTGCCCGATGTTCGCAGTCGCTGGGGGTCCGTCGTTCGCAGGCAATGTGTTGTCCAATCTCTTTTTTGCCCGCCAACCGGAGCCGGATTTAGAGTTCACCGAAGAAGAATTGGAACAAACGTCAAATACCCGTTCGTCCTCACCCATGAAATCACCCAAGAAATCAGGCGGACGTCCCGTCCTCTGGATTCTGCTCTTAGCCCTCATCGGCGGTGGCGCCTATGTAGCCATGGAGCCGGAAATGGTGATGGACTGGGTCAATCAGTTCCTAGGCGAAACTCCGGCCCCACAGATGGCCACGAGACCGGCGCCGATCGCACCGCCAGCGCCAGCCTCGTCTGATGCGCCGGCCCCAATTCCGGCCGGTCCGCAGGCAAACGCTCCGATGCCCGCGACTCCGCCTTCGTCATCGCCAATGGCCTCGGCACCAGCCCCTATCGAAGCACCCGCAGCACCGAGCGCGATACCAGCGCCGTCTGCAATGCCGACGAATCCGGCAATGACAGCTCCGCCGGCACCCGCGTCCTTGTCTCCGATGTTCGGAGAAGGTCAGCGCGTCACGGTTGCGGTTGACCCTGCGCTCGCCGGCGGCATGATCGCGTTATCTCAAGATCCTGCCGGCACGAAGCCTGGCCCGACCGTTCGTCCGGGAACCGGCCTCACCATTCTTGACGGCGACCTCCAACAGAACGGATGGGTCTACTCTGTCCGCAGCGACGATGGCGTCAAGGGATGGGTCGCTGAAAAGCGCCTTCGCTTGAAACCGTAATCCTCAGACTCACGTTCTTCGGGTTCATCAGAGGGCGGCGATACGATCCTGTATCGCCGCCCTCTGTGCTATAATGCGCCCCGCCTATGCTCAAATAAACTCAACCCGTATTGGAATTCGACATGCAGACGTTGCGCGCCATCCTCTTCGATTTCGACGGTGTCATCGCGAACACGGAGCCGCTACACTTTGCCGGGCTCCGGCGCACGCTGGCCGATATCAACATTATTCTTACGGAATCGGATTACTACGCCAACTATTTGGGATTTGATGATCGAGGGTGTTTCCTTGCGGCCCTGCAGGCCAATCAACGGCCGATCACTCCCGCAATCCTCCACGATCTGATGACGAAAAAAGCCGTCGCCTATCTCGCGTCGGTCCGTGATCATCTCGTCATTTTCCCCGGTGTGCGGGAGTTCGTCGAACAGGCCGCCGCCCGCTATCCCTTGGCAATCGCCTCCGGCGCCCTCCGTCCTGAAATCGAACTCATTCTCGAACAAGCCGGCCTGAGAAAAGCCTTCCTTCATATCACCAGCGCGGAAGATGTCAGCCGCGGCAAGCCCGATCCGCAACCCTTTCAATATGCGCTCGCAGGGTTAACTCGCCTGCACCCGGATCTCGGATTGGACGCGGCATCGTGCCTGGTCATCGAAGATTCGCTGCCCGGCATCCGATCGGCGAAATCCGCCGGCATGAAAGTGCTGGCTGTCGCCAATACCCACACGACGCAAGATTTGCATGAAGCCCATGCCATCACCCACAGCCTGGCGGACACCGGCCTAGACGACCTGCGCACCCGCCTATGGCCGGCCGTCTCATGAGGATCAGACTGTAATGCGTATCTGCTCGCTGGTCCCCGGCGCCACAGAGGTTGTCGCCGCGCTCGACCTCGCGGATCAATTAGTGGCCGTCAGCCACGAGTGCGACTACCCGGAATCCGTCCGGCACGTCCCATCCGTCGTTGAGCCGATGCTTGATCAGCACACCCTCTCAAGTGACGCCATCGATCAAGCGGTCAAACAGCTCGTGAGTACCGGTCAACGGCTCTATCGCCTCAACGAGCAACGCCTGCTTGCGGCTCGCCCGGACGTCATCTTGACTCAGGATCTCTGTCATGTGTGCGCCGTGACGCCGGATCAATTGACACAGGCCATCACCGCGCTCCCCTCCGCGCCACAGCTCGTGACGCTGAATCCGACGTCAATGGAAGACATGCTGCGCGACATCGAACGCATCGCTCAGGCCGTGGGTGCGCCCGACCGGGGACACCAATTGCTCCAGTCCTTACGCGGCCGGCTCGATCGAGTATCCGCCGCCATACGCCCTACTCGTCCGCGCGTGGTCTGCCTGGAATGGCTTGACCCGCTCTATATTGCCGGGCATTGGGTGCCTGAAATGGTGGCCCTCGCGGGCGGAGAGGATGTGCTTGGCCGCCGCGATCACCCCTCGCGTGAAACCACCTGGCAGGAAGTCACGGATGCCAACCCAGACATCCTGCTCATCATGCCCTGCGGCTATTCCGTTCAACGAACGCTGGATGAACTCAGCCGCCTTCAACACACGAATCCACCATGGTCCGCACAGCTCGCTCGCTGGCCTCAGACCTATGTCCTCGATGCGAACTCCTATTTTAGCCGTCCCGGCCCCCGGCTTGTTGACGGCGTGGAGTTACTCGCCGCCATCCTTCACCCGGGGCCATCGCATCACTTGAACCCTGCCGCGGCCGTCCGTCTGACGACCGCTGCGCTCTCCGTGGAGTCTCGCGCATGACTGTCGATGAAGCTCAGGCCTATTGCACCGCGCTCACGAAAACAAGCGGCAGCAATTTCTACTACTCTTTCTTCTTTCTTCCCAAGGCGCGCCGCAGCGCGATGTATACGGTATACGCGTTCTGCAAAGCCGTCGATAGTGCGGTGGATGAGCCGGCTCCCGGCAGTCAGCCGCAGGAAGAGCTGGCCCGATGGCGCGTGGAATTGGATGCCGCCTATCACGGCACGCCGACATGGCCGATCACCATCAGCCTGGCGCACCATGTGAAAGCGCTCTCGATTCCCAAGGTCTATTTTGAAGAATTGATCAAGGGCGTGGAGATGGATCTGCACAATAACCGCTACGTCACCTTCGACGAGCTCTCGTCCTATTGCTATCGCGTCGCGTCCGTCGTAGGCCTCATCTGCCTGCACATCTTCGGCGCCACCTCGGCTCGGGCACAGGACTACGCCGTGGATCTCGGCATGGCCTTCCAACTCACCAACATTCTCCGGGACGTGGGCACCGACGCCGCGCAGAACCGCATCTACCTCCCGCTCGAAGACCTGAAGGCTTGCAAGTATTCAGAAAAGGCCCTGCGGCAACAGACCTATTCACCGGAGTTCCAAAAGTTGATGCAGTTTGAAGCCGCCCGCGCCCGGCAGTACTATGACAAAGCCCGAGCCGCACTGATGGCGCTCCCGCCGCACGAGCGCCGCGCTCTCACGGTCGCGGAAATTATGCGCGGCGTCTACTCCCGAATCCTAAAGAAGATTGAAGCCTCCGACTACCAGGTATTCGGCCCGCGCCTGCGGCTGACCACTAGTCATCGCCTGACGATTGCCGCGGGAATCTGGCTGCGCTCTCGATTCTCGTGACCACTCCACCCGCAGAGTCCGTTGTCATCCTCGGCACCTCGCTCGCAAGCCTGGTCGCGGCCTATGAACTGGCCCGGCAGGGCTATCACCTGACGCTCATCGAACACCCCAGTTGGGCAGACGATCTCCCGGCATCTGAACACCTCCTCGGCTGCCATCGAAACATGCACGCTCTGCTCGGCACTCTTCCAGGATTGGAACCCGCGCCGAAAAACCCGGCCACCCCTCTTGAGTTTTTCTCGCCCGACAGACGCATCGTCTCCTACAGGCCGCCGGCGCTTCCCGGATCGCTCCAATGGATCGCCGGACTCGTTCGCTTTCGCGGTCTGTCCTGGACCGATCGCTGGCAGCTCCTCTCCTATCTCGAACGCATCTGGGAACAGGAGCTGTCTGCCCCGACCACTCTGGACCAGCGCACCGCCGACGTCTGGCTGGCATCGATCGGTCAAAGCCAATCCGCACGTAAGCACATCTGGTCCCCCCTGATCCGATTCCTTACAGGCAATGCCCTGACCGATCTCTCGGCGGCCTCCTGCGCGCGAGCCCTGACGCCTCCCTTTCTCACCGATGCGCGCGCATCCTCTTGCACCAGGCTCAGCAGCGCACAACTCCAAAACCTGTATCATCAGTTGAAAATGGCCTTGTCGGCGCTGGGCGCGCACGTGCAGATACAAACAGACTTTCCCCACATTCAATTCGGCCAACACCGTATCGACCATATCCGCCTGAGCGACGGACGCACTCTGCACGCGACCTGGTACCTGTCCGGAATACCGCATCACGCACTCCAGAAGCTCCTCCCGGATCGGCTGCTCACTCGGTATGGATACTTTTCACAACTGAGCGACTTGACGGATCTCCCCGCCCTATCCGTCCATCTGACAGAATCGGCATCGACCAGTATTCCCCGCCTCGTGCTCTTGCCTGGGCAGGGATTTCAGTCTGTCACCGTGTCGCGTACGGATCCGTCAACGGCCCTCTATGAATTGTCGGTAACCGGCGATATCCCGTTTATCGAACGAACAGATGCCGACCTTATCGACCTGGCGAAACAGGAGCTTCAGCGCCTGTTCCCCGCTCTCCAGACGATTCCGCTGCACGCGACCGCTCTCCATCGCCGCCCTCGGGCAGCACTGTCGCTCACATCGGGGGCAACGATACTCCGCCCGATTCAGCAAAGCCCCGTGCAGAACCTATTGGTCGCCGGTGCATGGACCGACACCGGCTGGCCGACTTCCAGCGAGAGTGCCGTCGTCAGCGCACGTCGGTGCGTCACCGCCATCACAGGCTCCCCGTCTTGACCGCATCTTCTTTCACCTGGTACGTATGCCTTGATGCACACTCACACCAAATCCATACTAGCCGCAGGAATCACACTGATCGGCCTATTCGGCTGCGCATCGGATCCGTATAACCGTGGCGACCACCCCTCCTGGTATAGCCGGACCGACGTGGACCGCGATTACATGGAGTGTGAATACAAATCCCGGCTGGCTAACGAACAGCATTTTTACAACCAGCGTTCTCCTTTCCCATTCAGTCCAGGCCCCCAAAACCCCGCCGACCACGCGCGCGCCCTGCACGGACTCTCGACCATCAACGCAATGCGCGATACCTGCCTGGCCGCGAAGGGCTACCGAGTGGAGTAGGGTGACGCCTGGGCTGAGTGCACATAATCCTCCTCTCCACGCTGCTCGATTCTGACGCATTGACATCACACCGCGGCCTTCCTAAGATACCGCCTCCAACTAGTTCCGAGGCCATCATGACCACAACCCCGCTTCAGGATCTCGCCAAATCTCTGCATAACTGCCAGCGCTGCAAACTGGCCAAACTGGGACGCAGCCAGGTCGTCTTCGGTGTGGGAAACCCGCGCGCCAGTATCATGTTCGTGGGTGAAGCGCCGGGAGCGAATGAAGATCTGAAGGGCGAGCCGTTTGTCGGCGCGGCGGGAAAGATTCTCAACGACCTGTTGCAGTCGGCCGATCTCTCACGTGATGATATTTACATCGCCAATGTCATCAAGTGCCGGCCGCCTGAAAACCGTGACCCGGAATTGGATGAAGTGGAGACCTGCAAACCGTTTCTGCTGCAGCAGATTCAGCTGATTCGTCCGAAGTTGGTTTGCACGCTGGGAAACTGGGCGACGCAAACGCTGCTGGAGCGGAAAGTCGGCATTACGAAGGTCAAGGCGCAGGCCTTCTACATGAAAGACTTTGTGCTGTTCCCGTTACTGCACCCGGCGGCGGCCCTGCATCAGGGGGGACTGCTCGACACGTTGAAGGCGGATTTTAAAAAGCTGAAGGAATTCCTCGACCGGAATACGAAACCGGCTGAGCCCGCATCGGCTGCGTCACCGGCAGCACCGACGCTTCAGATCGACCCGCCACACCCGACTCAAATGGACCTGTTCTAGTTCCTTCCCGCTCGGCACGAATACAAGTGCGGCGCAAGAACCAGCTATGCCTTGGAGGAGTGCCCCTCCGCCGTGGCGGCGGATTCAGTCTCATCGGCCTTGCCCTCTTCTTCACCTTCGGCAGGCTTCTCTTCTTCCGGCACATCAAACCACTGCACCAGCATCTCATCCCACCAGCCCTCGGTCACGTCGTCACCGGGGTCAGTGCCCAGAAACGCGACCTCCTCTTTCTTCACATCGGAACCGACGAGTTGAGGCTGAAATTTCGCGCGGTCGATGACTTCTTTCGTCGCATAGCCGCCGATAATCCAGGCATCCGGATCGGCGCGGCGCGACTTGTACGCCTTCAATCCGATTTTGAGATACATGAACAGTTGCTGCTGGATCGGATCGGCGACACCCGATTGAGGCAAGCTCAACGTCTTCTCGATCTTCTTCCGCCAATGCCGATCGTCATACCGCGACGTGATCAGCTGCAACATTTTCTTTCCCAATTCAGCATCGAGCGCCATCTGTTGTCCCTTTACACAAACCGTCGTGATCTTGCCGGCAAGGCCTTCTTGCTTACCGACCGTACATCCCCGTAAACGATGTTTTTGCCAGCGCGTTTTGTTTCAGATAGTAGCCGACCATCGCGCCTGAAGCCTCCGGCTTGAGCGGAAGTTGATCGACCTTCAACGCATACAGAGTGAAGATGTATCGATGGGGCTTGTCGCCGGACGGAGGACAGGGTCCTCCGTACCCGGGCTGGCCGAAATCCGTCATGCTTTGAATGCTCCCCTGAGGCGCAGACGAACTGTCCGACTTGCCGGCCCCCGCCGGGAGCGAGGTCACGGTAGGAGCGATGTTGAAAATAACCCAATGCCACCAGCCGCTGCCGGTCGGCGCGTCAGGATCATACATGGTGAGCGCAAAGCTCTTGGTATCTTTGGGAGCATGCTCCCACAGCAGTTGCGGCGAGACATTCTGTCCGGCGCAGCCAAACCCATTAAACACATGGTCATTGCCGATCGTACTATGATCCTTGATCGTCGGACTCGTCAGCGAAAACTCTGCGGCAAAGCCCGCCTCAGGAAGTGCCAGTGCTGCCAGCAGCAACATGCCCCGTACGAAAGATCGCATGGTCTGCTCCCTCCTCATCGTCCTAATTCCCCGCCACCATCAACTCGCCCAACTTCAGACTCGGACTCGCAATCCTGCTCCGAAACACCAGATCGTTTCCCACCGTTTCAATGTCGGTAAACATCTGCTTCAGATTACCGGCGATCGTAATCTCTTCGACTGGATACGCCAGCTCTCCATTCTCGATCCAATAGCCGCAGGCACCACGGGAGTAGTCCCCCGTCACCATATTGATTCCAAACCCGATCAGCTCGGTCACGTACAGCCCCTCCTTGACCGACCCGATCATCTCCTGCAGCGTCTTCGTACCGGGAACCAGATAGAAATTCGTCGGTCCGACTGATGGACTCTCCCCCACACTCCGCGACGCATTCCCGGTCGATGACAGCCCCAACTTCTTACCGGAATAGGAGTCGAGCAAATAGCTTTTCAGCACACCTCGTTCGACAATCGTATTCTTACGCGTCGCCAATCCCTCGCCGTCGAACGGGCGAGAACCAAGCCCGCCTTCCATCCGTCCGTCATCGTAGATCGTCAAATGCTCTGACGCGATCCGATTGCCGAGTTGATCGAGAAGAAACGAGGCTCGTTTGTAGAGCGAGTAGCCTGAAATCGCGCTACAGAGATTGCCGAGGAGACTGCCGGCGGTATCCTGGTCAAAAATCACCGGCACCCGCTTCGTAGCTACCTTGCGCCCGCCGAGACGGCGTAAGGTGCGGCGCGCCGCTTCCTGGCCGATCGACTCGGGGGACGCCATCAAGCTGAACTTGCGCTGCACTTCATACCACGCATCCCGCTGCATCCCGCCGGTGGCAGCGTCCGTGGCGATGGGTGAGACCGAAATAGAAAAACTCGAGCTGCGATACTCACCGACAAATCCATGGCTATTGGCCAAGACGACCCGCCCGGACGACGAGTCAAACTCGCCCCCTTCCGAGTTGGTCATGCGAGGGTCCGCCGACAAGGCCGCCGACTCCGCCCGCTTCGCCAGGTCGATCTGCTGATCGGTCCCAAGCTTGGTGCTGTCGTAGAGATCCAGGTCCGGCCAATCCGTCGCCATCTGCGACGCCTCGGGCAGCCCCGACACCTCATCCGGTACCACCGCCTTCGCTAGTGTGCAGGTCTCATCGACCAACCGATGCAATGAGTCGATCGAAAAATCAGAGGTCGAGGTCGTCGCGGACCGTTTCCCGACAAACACCCGCAACCCCAACCGCTTCTCGCGAGCCTTGCTTAAGCGATCCACCACGCCGACACGCACCTGCACGGAAAATGTTTCTCCGTCGGCGACGACGATATCGGCCTCCGTCGCTCCCCGCTGCTTGGCTCGAGCGAGCACGTCCGCGGCCAATTGCGCATATCCGTTGGTCTGTTGAGGCAAATTGCTCATGTTATCGTTGCGTCCCGCCGACGGTGATTTCATCAATCTTCAAGGTCGGCAATCCCACTCCCACCGGCACGGACTGGCCGTCTTTGCCGCAGGTACCGATCCCGTTATCCAACTTCAAATCATGCCCGACCATCGACACCTTCGTCAGAATTTCAGGCCCGTTGCCGATCAGCGTGGCCCCTTTGACCGGCTTGGTGATTTTCCCATCCTCGATCAAATAGGCTTCACTCGCCGAGAACACAAACTTCCCGCTGGTGATATCCACCTGCCCGCCGCCAAAGGACACGGCATACAGCCCTCGCTTGACCGACTTCAGAATGTCAGCAGGGTCCGACTCGCCGGCCAGCATGAAGGTATTCGTCATGCGAGGAAGCACGATGCTTTGATAGCTTTCCCGCCGGCCATTGCCGGTCAACGGAATGCCCATCAATCGCGCATTCAATTTGTCGGTGATATAGCCGCGAAGGATCCCCTTCTCGATCAACACTGTACGTCCCGTGGGCGTCCCTTCATCATCCATATTGAGCGAACCGCGACGAAACGGAAGCGTGCCATCATCTACGATGGTACACACGTCGGAGGCCACGCGCTTGCCGATCAAGTTGGAGAACGCCGAGGTCTTCTTCCGGTTGAAGTCCGACTCCAGCCCATGGCCGATCGCCTCGTGCAGCAAAATGCCCGGCCATCCTCCGCCAAGTACCACCGGCATGACCCCTGCCGGCGCATCCACCGCGGAGAGATTCAAAATCGCCTCGCGAGCCGCCTCCCGGGCATATTCCAAATACCGGCCTTCTTCTTGATAGAACTCAAACCCGACCCGCCCGCCCCCGCCGAATGACCCGACCTGCCGATTGCCGTTTTCCTCAGCGATACAGGTAACTTGAAGCCGGGACAACGGTTGCACATCTCCGATCAACGTGCCATCGGAGGTCGCCACGGCCACCACTTTATATTCCGTATTAAATGAGGCCAGTACATTTTTGATCCGCGGATCGTAGCGCCGCGCCTCGGCATCGATCGCATTGAGCAAGGCCACGCGGTCCGCCGTCGCCACCTCAGCCTTCGCCCGTTCGACGGGATAGAGATCCCGCGTCGGCCGTTGCTGCGTCGGCACGGGCAAACTGCGATCCCCTTTGGGAGAATTAGCGATATACCGGGCCGTATCCGCGGCAATTTCCAAATCCTTCTTCGTCAACTCGTCTGAATAGGCAAATCCGGTTTTCTCTCCGGCGGTCGCCCGCACCCCGACGCCCTGGGAAATACTTTTCGAAGCCCGCTTGACGAGGCCCTCTTCCATAGAGACGGATTCCGACACCCGCGACTCGAAATAGAGATCGGCATAGTCCACATCCCGGACGTTGAGCCGGTCGAGGGCACCGAACACTTCCAGATCCGTCATGCCGAACTTTTCGAGCTGCCCAGAATCAGCCATCAATCACGCCCCTTTGTTTCTGTATGGGAACAAGCGAGGAGTATAGCCCATTCATTTCCGCAGCCGCAATGCAACGCATCTTAACTATTGACAGACCAAGGGCTTTTACTAAATAGCGTTTGACATTGCCTACCCTCGTCAGTAGACTTTGGGCACCTGCCATTGAGTCTTTACGGAAAGGACCTCGACTCACTTCTCATGCCACAGACACCTTCTTCATCCAGCCTCGACCACCTTTCCGAGCAAGAATTGACGAGTAAATTGGAACAGGAACTCCTGCCCAAACACGTCGCCGTCATTATGGATGGAAACGGACGCTGGGCCGAGTTTCGCAGCCTGCCCCGCATTGCCGGTCATCGCGAAGGGATCAATTCCGTCCGCGAGATGATCACCCTGTCTCTCGAACTGGGCATTCAACACCTGACCATCTACGCATTCTCACAGGAGAATTGGAATCGGCCGACACAAGAGATTTCCGCATTGATGGGCCTTCTAGAACATTACCTGTCCACCGAGCGAGCCAGCCTCATTGAGCAAGGCGTTCGTTTCCGCGCCATCGGACGACTCGATGCGCTTCCGGAGAGCGCCCGGCGCTGGGTCCGGACAACCGAGCAGGAAACCGCGCATCTGAACAAGCTGCATCTGACCGTGGCACTCAGTTACGGGGGACGAACTGAGATCGTCGACGCCGTCCGCGACATTCTGAAGGACGCGCAGACAGGATCACTCCGGCCTGACCAGATTGACGAAACGCTGCTATCGCGCCATCTCTATACACACCCGCTCCCTGACCCCGACCTGTTGATTCGAACCAGCGGCGAGACCCGTATTAGTAACTTCCTCCTCTGGCAACTGGCCTATACCGAACTCTACTTCACCTCTACGCCCTGGCCCGACTTTCGGCGACGTGAGTTTCTGCTCGCGTTGATCGAATATCAACGCCGCGAACGCCGATTCGGCCGGGTCTTGAGCACTGTGTCCTCCTAAGCGCACGTGGACAACCTCAGCCCAGTAGATGTGCATGGTAACCGGGCAACAGCACCCGTTGCGCCGATTCCCACGCCGACTCGCCGCTTCGATGTCCGGCGCGTCTATACCGCCCTCATCGGCATTCCAATCGTCTATGCCATCATTCGCTATCTGCCGCCCTGGGGTCTAACTCTGTTGGTGGTCATAGGCGGAGCCATCGCCCTGCTAGAGCTCACACGCATGGGCTTCGGCGATCGTCGCAATCCAGCCCTCACCGGGCTCGCGCTCGGACTCACGACGCTTTTGATCGTCCGCCCCCACTGGGCGCTTCCAATAGACACGATACTGCTACCGGGTCTCGCCGGCGTGTTGCTGGCGATGCTCGGATCCTCGAATAGCCTCACGTCCCGCTTCCATGACGCGGCCATTGCGCTATTCGGGCCGCTCTATATCGGACTCACACTCAGCACGCTGGTTTCGACACGCGCCCTCCCATCCGGCGAATGGCTGATCGTCTTTATTGCGGTGGTCACTTGGGCCAGCGACATCGGCGCCTACTACGCAGGGACCCTCTGGGGACGCCATCCCCTGGCCCCGTCGATCAGCCCCAAGAAATCCATTGAGGGACTGGCGGGAGGATTGGCCCTGGCCATGGCAGTCGCCCTCCTGACGCAGGTCTGGCTGGTTCCGCAATTGACCATGCTTCACGCGTTGGCGCTGGGCTTTCTGATGACCGGCACAGGCCTTGTGGGAGACTTGTGCGAATCAGCGATAAAGCGCGGGGTCGGGGTGAAGGACTCTGGGGGAATTCTTCCCGGTCACGGAGGCATGCTCGACCGTTTAGATAGTCTCTTGTTCACCGCCCCCACCTTCTACTACTATGTGACATTAGTCTGCGGCTTTTCGCCGCTCCCTTAGCAGGAGACGCTATGAAAACCATCATCATCTTGGGCTCCACAGGTTCGATCGGCACGAACACCCTCGATATCGTTCAGCGATTCCCCGGTGAGTTTCGCGTTGCCGGACTCACCGCCGGTAACAATATCGACAAACTGGAAGAACAGATCCGCGCGTTCACCCCGCGAGTGGTCGCCGTATCACAGGAAGCTGCCGCGGTGACCTTGCGACAGCGTTGCACAGGCCTGCCTGTTGAGATTGTGTCCGGTGAAGCCGGCATCGCTCAAGTGGCGTCTCTGCCGGAAGCCGAACTGGTGATCTCCGCCATTGTCGGAGCCGCCGGACTCGTGCCCACCCTCACGGCGATCCGTTCAGGAAAACATATTGCCCTGGCCAATAAAGAACCGATGGTCATGGCAGGCAAACTCATGCAGGAAGAAGCCCATAAACATGGCGTCCGAATCTTCCCGGTCGACAGCGAACACAGCGCGATCTTTCAATCACTGGAAGGCCATCGCCTGGAAGATGTCCGGCGATTGATCCTCACGGCGTCCGGCGGAGCGCTCTGGACCGTGGCGAAGGAGGAGTTGCAACACGTCACGCCCGAGCGCGCGCTCAAGCACCCCAACTGGAAAATGGGCTCCAAGATTACTATCGACTCAGCCACGCTGATGAACAAAGGCCTCGAGGTCGTCGAAGCCCGCTGGTTGTTTGATATTCCTGAATCCCGCATCGAGGTGATGGTGCATCGGGAAAGCATTATTCACTCGCTCGTCGAATATGAAGACCGCTCCATGATCGCCCAATTGGGATTGCCGGACATGCGGACGCCGATCTCCTATGCCATGCGGTACCCCGAACGGCTGCCGCTCGACCTGCCGTCGCTGGATTTGACGGCCATCGGCACACTCAGTTTCTGCAAGCCGGACCATGACCGATTCCCGTGCCTCAATTTGGGATATGAATCCCTCCGGACCGGAGGCACGATGCCGGCCACGATGAACGCCGCCAACGAAATTGCCGTCGATGCCTTTTTGAACGGCGGCATCCGTTTTATCGAAATCGCCGAAGTCATCCGCCAAACGATGGACGCCCATACGCCCAAAGCCGTGTCCTCTCTGGAGGACGCGCTGGAGGCCGATCGGTGGGCCAGAGAAAAAGCGGAGTCCCTAGTCCATGCGCTCCCCCGTTAGAAACATCGTTTTGAAAATTGGGCAATGAGTGTTAAGTTGATGCTGGCGTTACACTTTCACCTCTAGATATTGAGCACACCCATGATGTTCGCATTCACCTGGTCCCCCGATACCCTCTGGGTCTTGATGCAAAAAGCCTGGTGGTTCTTGATCGTACTCGGCGTCCTCGTCGCATTCCACGAGCTGGGACATTTTTTGGCGGCCCGCTGGGTGGGCGTGAAAGTCCTGAAATTCTCCCTCGGGTTCGGCCCGAAGATTTTCGGTCGCCAGGTCGGCGAAACCGAATATTTGCTCTCCGCCATTCCATTAGGTGGATACGTCAAACTGTTCGGCGAAGACGAAACGGAAGCTTCCACGCCGGAAGACCGCCGGCGATCGTTCGCCCATCAGGGGTTATGGGGGAAAGTGTTGATCGTGGCAGCCGGACCGGGGTTTAACTTCATTCTGGCCTATCTCATTTTCGCCGGATGGCTCTCCACGGGATCGCCCTTGTTCGTCCCGACCTTCCGCGACCTCAGCCCGGACATTGAGGCACTCGTACCAGGCTCTCCGGCATCCTCGGCTGGCATGGAAATCGGCGACCACATTACCAAGGTAAACGGGAAAGAGATTTCCACGAGGACGGAATTACTGGATGCAGTGGCTCATAGCAAAGGGGAAGCCATTTCCCTGGAGATTAAACGCGGGACACAAGTAAAGCCGCTCTCTGTTATCCCGGTTCCCCTACAAGGCCAGCAGGCCTCGCCCGATGAGCCGCTGTATACGATCGGCGTCGAAGAGACCCCTCCCCTGGTCACCTCCGTGATGCACGGCCTCCCGGCTTCCACGGCGGGATTCCAGGCCGGAGATCGAGTCATTGGCATTGAAGGCCAAACGATCTACACCTGGCTTCAGATGACGGCGATTGTGCGGGATAGCCCAAGCAAATCGCTGCACGTCGATGTGCTGCGCAACGGCCAGCGCATCCCATTAGTCGTCACCCCAAGCTCAGAGAAAGCGACCGTCAACGGCCAGGCCGTCGAGATCGGAAAGATCGGGATCTCAGGACCCGGCCGGTCGCTCATGCATTCGGACAATCCGCTCCAGGCCATCTACCAAGGGCTTGACGCCACCTGGGGATGGACCGAGCTCACTGCCATCGGACTCTATAAAATGGTCGTCGGGGACATTTCGAGTAAAAATATCGGCGGCCCGTTGACGATCGCGAATATTTCAGGAGAGGCTGCTTCGCAAGGC
Source organism: Nitrospira lenta (assembly GCF_900403705.1). Lineage (NCBI taxonomy): Bacteria > Pseudomonadati > Nitrospirota > Nitrospiria > Nitrospirales > Nitrospiraceae > Nitrospira > Nitrospira lenta. The sequence continues at coordinate 70,188 of NZ_OUNR01000022.1, forward strand.
GCCTCCAGTGTCATTTTCCTGATTGCCATTCTGAGCATCAATCTCGGCGTGCTGAATTTGCTTCCGATTCCGATTCTGGACGGAGGACACTTGCTCTTTTTCCTCATTGAAGGCATTCTGCGGAAACCGCTCGGCGACCGGCAGCGGGAGATTGCCCAGCAAGCCGGGCTGGTCTTATTGGTTGGCGTGATGATCTTCGCCTTTTGGAATGACCTCGAACGTATCTTCCTTCGTTAACACCCTATGAAAACATCGCAACTTCTGATCCCTACGTTACGGGAAGCCCCCGGTGAGGCTGAAACAGTCAGCCATCGTCTTATGCTGCGCGCCGGCTTGATTCGAAAAGTCGCGTCCGGCATCTACACCTATCTCCCCCTTGGCCTGCGGGTCATCCGGAAGGTGGAACAGATCATTCGCGACGAAATGAACCGCGCTGGGGCGCAGGAACTCCTGATGCCCATGGCCTCGCCTGCGGAGCTCTGGAAGGAAACCGGCCGGTGGGACTTCTACGGGAAAGAACTGTTGCGCTTCAAAGACCGGCATGAACGGGATTTCTGCCTGGGCCCCACGCATGAAGAAATCATCACAGACCTATTCCGGCGAGAAGTGAAATCCTATCGGCAGCTCCCGCTGAACTTCTATCAGATTCAAACGAAGTTTCGCGACGAGATCCGCCCGCGCTTTGGCCTGATGCGAGGCCGCGAGTTCCTGATGAAAGACGCGTACAGCTTCGACCGCGATGAGGCCGGCGCACGCGAAAACTATCAAAAGATGTACGACGCCTACCACCGGATCTTTACCCGATGCGGCCTCACGTTTAGAGCCGTCGAAGCGGACACCGGACTCATCGGAGGGAACTCCTCGCATGAGTTCATGGTCCTTGCGGAAACCGGCGAAGAGACCGTGGTCTATACCGACAGCGGCACGTTCGCCGCCAATGTCGAACGCGCCGACGTTTTGCCTCCTGAAAGCATCGAGAGCGATGCCGCGTTGCCCCTCCGCACCGTTTCAACACCGAATTGCCGCAGCATCGAAGAGGTGACTGCCTTTCTAAAAATTCCGGCTCACCGGCTTGTGAAAACGCTCGTATACTCGACCGGCAAAGAGACCGTGGCAGTGCTCGTTCGCGGCGACCATACTGTCAACGAGATCAAGCTCAAGAAAGCATTGGGAGTTCCTGAAATCGAACTGGCAGGACCGGCAACGGTTGAGAAAGCCACCAGGGCGCCGGTCGGATTTGCCGGACCGGTCGGTCTCAAGGGAATCAGAATATTGGCGGATCAGGCTATCCCCGCACTCAAGAATGTGGTGGTCGGTGGGAATCAGCTCGACATCCACTTCGTCGATGCCAATTGGGGCCGTGACTTTTCCGCCGACCAGACCCTCGATCTTCGGAATGCCCAGGCCGGCGATCCCTCACCGAAAAAAGACGGCATCCTGAAAGCCACCAAAGGAATCGAAGTCGGTCACGTCTTTATGCTCGGCACAAAATATAGCCAGGCGATGAACGCGACATTCCTGGATGCGCAAGGGAAAGAGTGCCTTGCCGTCATGGGTTGCTATGGCATCGGGGTCGGACGGTCCGCGGCAGCCTCTGTTGAGCAAAACCACGACGAACGCGGAATTATTTGGCCTTACCCGATTGCCCCGTTTCACATCCACCTCATTCCCGTCAGCCAATCGGACAAAACCAATGAAATGACCGTCCGTCTCTATGCCGAACTACAGGCAGCGGGATTTGACGTGCTCTGGGATGACCGCGATGATCGGGCCGGAGTCAAATTCAACGACGCCGACCTCATCGGTGCTCCATTCCAAGTCGTCGTCGGAGACAAAGGGCTCGCCGACGGCGTCGTTGAAGTCAAAGTCCGACGCACTGGTATCAAAACGCGAGTGACTCCGGCTGAACTCATTCAGCATCTCCGTAGCGCTATCCCTCACGTCGACGCGGCCTCGCCTTCTCACTGATGCGAACGTCTTCGACGGCGCCCTGATTCGCGCCTTACAAACTTGCCTTTTCCTTGCCTTCCCATTCGATTGGTCTACACTCACTCTTTAGAGAGACGCCGCGTCACAACCGGCACTCGCCGCACGCAAGTGCCGGCACATCTCGCCTACATCGGAATTCGAGCTGAGCGAAGAAGGAATCAGGAATGCAGTCCAAGCCGATGCCCAACAATCTCCAGGAACTGCAACATAAAGGTGAGTTCGCAGAACACGTCAAGAAGATCACCGCTCAAATCAACGCGGCCAGCGATCTCGACCAAATCCTCCTCGATCTGCACAAAGATATCCTCAGCCTGTTCGACGCCGAGGACCTGACCCTCTTTGCCTTCGACTCAGATAAGAAAGAAATTTTTTCCAAAGCCCTTCAAGTCGATGGCGTCCAAGAAGTCCGCATTCCCATCTCGGAGCAAAGCCTCGCGGGTTTCTGCGCAAAATATCTCCGCCCAGTCAATATCGCCGATGCCTACAACATGGCCGAGCTGCAAGGCATCCACCCGGCCCTGCTTCATGACACGTCCTATGACAAAAACACCGGCTTTAAAACCAAACAGGTCTTGACCTATCCGATCGTCGCCGACAACAAATATCTCATGGGCGTCCTCCAGCTGCTGAATAAGAAGAGCGGCAGCCGCTTTACCAGAAAAGACGAAGAGTCGGTCGCCGAAATCGCCAAGGCTCTTGGCATTGCCTTTTTCAACTTGCGGAAGTCCACAAAGAAAAACCCCACAAAGTTCGACCACCTCATTGGCAGCGGAAAAATTACGCAGAACGACATGGAAAACGTTCTCGCCGAAGCCCGCAAAGGCGCCAGCGATCTCGAAAGCCTCTTGATTGAAAAGTATAAGGTACCGAAACTAGATATCGGCAAGTCCTTCGCTCAATTCTACAAGTGTCCGTATATCGAGTTCAGCGATCGCACTCTGGTCGATATCGAACTACTCAAGAATCTGAACGTCGACTATCTGAGAAAAAATCATTGGATGCCGTTGAAACGCGATCGCACCGCCATCGAAATTTTGACGGATGATCCCGGCGACCTTGACCGAGTTCAGGACATCAAACGAACGTTCCCCGGATTAAACATCCGTTTCGCGGTCAGCCTGCGGAGAGACATCATCCAATTTCTGGCCTCTGCCACCGGACATACCGATGTAGGAGGAAGCAGCGGGGGCCGCAAACTCGACGAAAACGTCTCTGACATTCTAGGGGAACTGGTCACCGAATCCCAAGCCGAAGCGCTTGAAGAAGCCTCGGCAGGGGGTGGCCTCGATGAAAACGACAGCGCCATCGTTCGTCTTGCCAACCAGATTATCGCCGACGCCTTCCGGCAAAACGCCTCGGATATTCACATCGAGCCTTACGGGGAAAAACGCGAGACACTCGTCCGGTTCCGTGTCGACGGCGATTGCTTCGAGTACATGAAAATTCCCCAGAGCTATCGACGCGCCATCGTGTCCCGTTTGAAAATCATGGCCAGCCTGGATATCGCCGAACGCCGCAAGCCGCAGGACGGGAAAATCAAGTTCAAGCTCACGGAAACCAAAGAGATTGAACTCCGCGTCGCCACCATTCCGACATCCGGCTATAACGAAGATGTCGTCATGCGTATCTTGGCCGCCAGCGAACCCTTGCCGCTCGACAAAATGGGGTTCTCGGATCGCAATCTCAAAGGCATTAAAGATATTTCGGAAAAGCCCTACGGTATCATTCTCTGTGTCGGACCGACCGGATCAGGAAAAACCACCACACTCCATTCCGTGCTGGGCAACATCAATACTCCGGACATTAAGATCTGGACCGCGGAAGACCCCGTCGAAATCACCCAATATGGCCTGCGCCAGGTCCAAGTCCAGCCCAAGATCGGCTTCACCTTTGCCAACGCCATGCGCGCCTTCCTCCGCGCCGATCCAGATGTGATCATGGTCGGAGAAATGCGCGATAAAGAAACGGCCGATACCGGCATCGAAGCCTCGCTCACCGGGCACTTGGTCCTCAGTACCTTGCACACCAATAGCGCAGTGGAAACGGTGACCCGCCTCCTAGACATGGGCTGCGACCCCTTCAGCTTCGCCGATGCCATGCTCGGGGTGCTCGCCCAACGGTTGGCGCGTCGTATCTGCAAAGATTGCAAGGAGCAGTATGCGGGCACGCCCGAAGAATATGAAGAGCTTCGCCAGGGCTACGGCGCCGATCGCTGGGATAAACTGGGCATTAAACAAGACGCGTCATTCCGTCTTTCACGCGGGAAAGGCTGCGAAGTCTGTAATCGTACCGGCTATAAAGGACGCGTGGCCCTCCATGAGCTCCTGCTTGGATCAGACAACATTAAGCGGATGGTCCAACAAAAGGCCCGCACTGAAGACATGTTGCACCGTGCAATGGATGAAGGTATGACGACCCTCGTTCAGGACGGTATCCAAAAAGTATTGCTCGGTCAAACGTCGTACAAAGAAGTCAAAGCCGTCGCCATCAAGTAGCGTGACCGCCTCCTCATGCGGAGTCGCGTGGCTACACACGCGGCTCCGCAATCCCTTCCCCCACTTTCTGTCTCCGATAAAAACAGGTACACTAGCGCCATGAATCCCTATGCATCGCTATCGAGGCTTCTCGTTTTACCCATGCTTCTTTCAGCTTCGGGCTGTGAGACCGCCGATCACGTCCTGACAAGTGCCGAACGCGTCCTCGGAAGCCAAACGGGAAAAACCGTCGTCAGCATTGCCGGAGGCAAAGATCCCAAACAAGTCCTCAAGGAACACACCGACGCCTATCAGCGCGACCCTGAATCCGTCCTGCGCGATATACGAACTTTGCAGCGCGACTTCGAAACCATCATGGCCGCCTTGACCGGTCGGGTCCGCCAAACATGGGGAGAGAAAGAAGTACAGGTTCCGGAGCAGAAGAAATACGTCAAGTACACCCAGAACTATATGAGCCGAGCGGTCGTCGATTTTGATAGCGGGATGATCGTGATTGAAACACTGGACGACAAGGCTCCCAAAGACAGCTTGAAAAATGCCCTCGTCACCACACTCCTGACCCCTGATGATCCTCGATCCGTCGATCTTTTTTCCGACAAAGCTGTCACGCTTACCAGCGACAAGCCGCCCTACCTCCTAGGCCTGGTTGTGGACCAGGAGGGGCGAGCGATCAAGACTCCGGCCCAAGCGGAAGCCTTTGCGACGTTTACGGTCGACAACCACGCCAAGCCGCGAGCGGTCGATCAGAACGGCGTAGCCAAACAGGCCCTGCTCGCTGAAATTAAGATGGTCGCCAACTTTTCGAACAGGCAGGCGGAAAAATACCGCAGCGCCGTCACCCGGTATGCAGAACAGTTCAAAATCAGTCCCAGTTTGATCTTCGCGGTCATTCGCACGGAAAGTAATTTCAACCCTTTCGCCGTCAGCTCCGCGCCCGCCTTCGGGCTCATGCAGCTCGTCCCCAGCAGCGGGGGGCGCGATGCCTACAAGAAAGCCAAAGGCAAGGACACTATCCCCTCGCGAGAATATCTCTTCGACCCTGAGAACAATATCGAGCTTGGCAGTGCCTATCTCAACGTGCTGTCCTATAGTCTGCTGGAGCGCATTGAGAACCAGGTGGCCAGAGAATACTGCGTGATTTCAGCCTATAACACCGGTCCGCGCAACGTATTCAAAGCATTTGCTCCGGATCAAACCACGGCCATCAACCAAATCAACTCGCTGCAACCTCCTGCCGTCTATGACCGGCTGCGAGCGAACCTACCCTATCAAGAAACCCGCGACTATCTCGCCAAAGTGGTCGGCTTTCGCAAGCAATTTATCGTCACACCTGGAGACGGGGTCAAGTAAACAGCGCGTGGCTACGCCCGCGCAGCGCTCGAAGGAGCGCGATCCTCCATACGATGCTTATGGGTTACAATCGAATCCTAGCGAAGCGGCTGTGCGGATGTGTCGGTTGCCGAAAGCGGCGGCGAAGGGTGTATTCCACGGATGACGCACTTACCTAACCGCGTGACCGCGATCGGTGACAGTAAAGAGAACTCGACCCCGAATACAGAATCCTTTACCCAACGAACCGTGGCCCGATCGATAAACGTCGACACCCGCTGGTGCGGCAATCGCAGGCTGATCGCAATCTCATCACCGGGAGCCAAGGCTGTCTCGCTTAGCATTCTGGCACCTGCGACTGAGAGATCGCACACCACGCCCAGACCGCCCCGATTGACCGTCGCCCATCTCTTCAGTCCAACCAAAGCATAGGAACAAGGGAATGGAGCTGAAACACGCATGCGCGGTGTGCGCCGCCGCGAGGAGGGCTCGTTTGTAGAGACACGGGAATTCGACAAGGCAGACCTCGCTTATCTGATCCCTTTTGAAAACACCGTCATGTACCGTCGAAGTCGTCCATGGGAGGTACTCGACAACCGCTGAAAAGCCAGTCCGTAGATTTGATCTTTCGCCCAGCGAACCGTGGCCACAGCGATTTCTGCAGGTGCCGCTTGCCGCGGCAACCGAATCAGCAACGACACCTGATCGCCCGGCTTGATCGGAGCTTCTGTGCTGACCCGCATCCCCCGCAATGAGAGATCGTACACGACGCCCGGACCGTGAACCGACTTTCCAAACCAACGCTGCTCATCATGCCAGGCAAGCTCACAGGCAATGGGGGTGGGAATACGCACTCGAGGGTGCCGACGAAACTTGTTCAGCATCGAAGCGCGTGATGTGCTCGCCGACATAATCGAAACCTCTCACCCGACTGTATCTCACTCGCTTCTCCCTACAAATACTTTTTTGAAAGTCACCATCCAACAAGTCCCTGCGATACCATTTCCTGTGAATGCCATAGAACAGCGGACCCGAATGGACGCGAACCCGGCACATTGTTCCCCTTGAGGGAACAATGTGCTTAGCCTGTCGCGCACCCATCGATAATTACACGAATCGGCGGGCATCTCCGACACGCCACAGTGGCACGAAAGTTGGACATGATGTCGCCCATGGTCATCCAACATGCCATTCAACTGCTGACTCAGGACGTTGCCCCCTGGGGTGCGCTCTCCGCTCCCCTCATCAGCTGGTACGGCTCTGCGGGCCTGACGATATTTTTTCTCTGGCAGATCACTCGGCTGTATCAACTATCGACACAAACCGCGCAACCGTTTGCACGTGTGACGCGCTGCTTGCATACACTGGCCCAAGAGCGCCTGCAACTCGATCAGGACGGCTTGACGTTCCCCCCTCCGGGAGTCGTGAAAGGTAGGGCGCAAGACTCCCCTCCACCCTTAGACCGACGAGACGGGAAGGACTTTCAACTCATCAACGCGACATTTCAGCGAGAACCCTGGCTATCCCCTTCCTGGAAGCAATATCGGAAGACGCTCGTGACGGAACAGGTTGCCTGGTATATCGAACCTCGCATATTTAGCTCCCGTTCCGCCCAGGAGCTCTTTTCACTTGAAACGATCTTTCGAGGAAAGCTGAACCTGGCATGGTATCAACAAGTGCCGTCTCTCCTGACAGGGATCGGCCTCCTGCTCACGTTTATCGCGCTATTGGTGGGACTCAGTAAACTCCACGCCGATGGTCACGGCATTGCCGGCATTCAGGGACTCATCAACGGTCTCGCCGGAAAATTTCTGACCTCGATCGTCGGGCTCGTCTGCGCAACGGCCTTTACCCTGATAGAAAAACCGCTCATGTTTCGCCTATTCTCAGCCCATCAGCAATGCATCCACTTGATCGATGACCTATTTCCAAGAAAAACGCTTGAACAGATTCTTGAAGGCATGACGGGAACACTTCGCCGACCTTCTTCACTGGAACAGGGAGTAAAATATCCCCCCCCCATTCCCTATGCACAGCCGGCGGCTGATGCCCTCGTCCAGCCCTTGAAGGCCATGACAAAATCGGTGGATGCACTGACACAAGAAATTCGCTCACATCTCCAGGCCGAGAACACACCACCGGCTACCTATCCGACCGACGCCATCGCCCAATCATTCGCTCCACTCATCCAGCAACTCACACTCGCATTGGCGAATATCCCTCACCGAGTGGAGCCGCCACCAGCTCAGCGCTTCCCGTCACCCCAAGAAGTCGGTCACCTGGTGGATGACTTGACCGCCAGAATCGCTCAGGCACCCCATGCCAGAACAGGGACGCCTCTTCGCCAACCCCAAGGATGGCTGCAGCGACTCCGCACTTCAACACACCTACTTGCGCCGCGTTCAATCAGCGCGCCTAGTAGAACTCATCAATCCCGCGGCCCACGATAAGATGGCCCCTGCCGTCCTAACCCACTGAGAAGACATTCCACATGTATCAGAATAACCCCGGCTCCCATTCAACGATTTCCCACACCACGACCAACGGGCTCATGGACTTGATGACTTCTCTCGCCATTATTTTCGTCCTACTCCTTGCGGCATCACTCGCACCACAAGCAGCTCAGGAGAGTCCAACCGACGCACCAACGCCGCCGCCCCAGGCGACCGCCTCCGATCCTGCGACGCCGCTCGCAAGCAACATTCAAACGTTACTCTACGAACACTTCGCACAATTCGGACTCTCCGTGGACAACGACCCGCAGGATCCACTGCTCATGCGAATCGTCATCCCCGAAGACCTGCTCAACTTCGATTCCGGGAAGAGCACCTTGACTCCCCAGGCCGATCGATTCCTCACCGACATGATGCCCCGCTATGCGGTCCTTGTCTGCGGACCGCTTGAGTCACATATCGACTCAGTCGTGATCGAGGGCCATACTGATGATCGCGGCGACGACGCGATGAACTTGCGGTTGAGCCAGGAACGTTCCTTCCGCGTGATGACCAAAGGCCTCGAAGTCATCGACCGTGCGGAGCCAACCGCTTCACCGTGCTTCCAGCGGCTGACATCGGCGAGCGGCCGAGGCCGGCAAGATCTCATTGCGCATCCTGCGACCGGAGTAGATCGGGAGAAGAGCCGACGCGTGATTTTCAAACTTCGCCTCCGGTCCGCGCCCACGCCACACACGCTCCCACACACATCCTAATCGACCGAGATGCCGCTTTGACTGGGTCTCCCCATCGTGGTACGGTACATGTCGATCTCCGAGAGGCAGTTACATCGCTCTCCCTCACGCCGTACCCTATCAAGATGTCGGTTTGCGTGAGTGAGATAGGTGGCCCGCATAGAGTCGGCTGCGCGTCTATCCACAGCCGATGCCAGCCTATCTCACTGACAAGACGACCAAGGAGGACACTATCGCACGCGCAGGAAAAACAACGATGGCGAAACGAGACCGTGAGAAATCCCTTCAAACGAAGCGGAAAGAAAAGGAAGAGAAACGTGCGCAGCGGAAAGGTGAAAAAGACGATCGCACGTCAATTCAGGCAGGAGAAGATCCGGATTTGGAAGGATTACAGTGGGGGCCGCAGCCGCCCTTGTATTAACACGGGAGCATGCGCGGGCCGTTTAGACGGCCCGCGCCTCTCCTTAGGCAGGACGGACAAACCGATCGTCGCCAAGTGCTCCCCGTAACCGCAAAGTCACCAGTCGACGGAACTCCACTTTCTGTTTAAGAATCAGCGCCAAGCCCTCCGCATCCACTAACACCAGCAGGTCATCCTCAACAACCAGCGTTCTCGCTTGATCCCCGAGATTGACGCGATACTGCGTGCGGCCGTCAGGATTCCGGCCGGCTCCCGTAACGAGTTCAGTAAGCCCATCAATGACACCCTCCTGATTGTCCGTCCGCAACCGCACCTTGGTTCCATCAGGAATTCTGACCCACGGTGCGCTGGGCTTGACCGGGAGGCTTTGCGTCTCAGGCATGACGTTCCCTTCCAATAGTAGATTGATCAACGAGCGATCCATTCACACACTCTCTGCGCTAGTTTCCTGGGGTACCTTGAGTCGGCTGGGCCGGTCTGTGCGTTCCATGGCTCATCGGCCGGCGTTCGCGAAACCCTGACGGACGCCCTTGAGCCGGCCGCCCCTGTCGCTGAGCTGGCCGCCCCTGCCCGCGCGGATCCAGCGATGGCCTTGCACTCCCCGCTGCAACCGGTACGGCATGCCCCAACAACTGTTCGATCGCCCGCAACTGCAGCCCATCCTCCGACGTGACAAAGCTTGTGGCTCGCCCGGTCGTTTTCATGCGCGCGGTGCGTCCGATGCGGTGTACATAATCTTCCGGGCAATTCGGCAAATCAAAGTTGATGACATGGCCGATATTCGCCACATCAATCCCTCGCGCCGCAATATCTGTCGCAACTAAAATGCGGAACGTGCCACGCTTAAATCCATCGAGGGCCGCACGGCGCTGGGAGAGACTCCGGTCACCGTGGAGCACGGCCACTTTATGCCCCTCTTGCCCCAACACCCGACCCAGCTTGTCCGCACGATGTTTGGTGCGAGTGAAGACCAGCACTGTTTCCTGCTCTTGCCCGAGGAGTGACACCAACAAGGACGCTTTACTATCGTGAGTCGTGTGATGCAACGCCTGGGTCACGCCATCGGCCGTGGTGGCTGACGGACTGACCATGACGCGCACCGCATTATGGACACTGACCTGCACCAACCTGGTGAGGTCGGCAGGCAATGTGGCCGAGAACAACAACGTCTGCCGTTCAACCGGCAACGCATCAAGGATCTGGTTGATTTGCGGGGCAAACCCCATGTCCAACATGCGGTCAGCCTCGTCCAACACCAACATCTTGATCGGGGCCAGATTGATCGTACCGTTCCACATATGGTCGAGCAATCGACCGGGAGTCGCGACCAGAATGTCCGGCTGTTGCCGAAGCCCGCGAACCTGCGCCTGCATATCAGCGCCGCCCATGATCACGGTGGCGGAAATGCGCCGCCCACGCCCGAGCTTGTCGATCGTGGCAAGAATCTGCAGCGCCAATTCTCTGGTAGGTGCCAACACCAATGCCTGCGGCTGCCCTTTGGGCAGCGCTGCCAGCCGTTCAATCATCGGAATGGCGAATGCCGCGGTTTTACCCGTGCCTGTCTGCGCACACCCAATCACATCTCGCCCGGCAAGCGCAGGCGGAATCGCTTGCATCTGAATCGGGGTTGGCGCCGTATACCCAGCCTTAACAAGATCCTGTAACATCGCCTCAGACAAGCCGAGACCTTGAAAACTCTCGTGAACAAACGTATCCACTACACTATCCTTTCAGTTTGATCGCATTATGACGGGATCAGAGAACCGAGGGGAGAGAGCACCTGAATGATGCAGCTCCAAACTGGACCTGGTCGCGATGCGATCGCGAAGTCCGTTATGGTGTGAACAAAGATTCGCCGGACTACTGCGAGATCAATGTAGCCACACCATACAACATGCCTCCTCAGGCGTCAACTTCTTGCCCCTAACCGGCATCACCCCTGCCGCATCGCTGAGCGACACAAGCGGTTCGCCATCGTGCCTCATCTATGCTATCGTAGGCCATGATGAATGCTGACTCTATCGGGAAACAACCGGTGACGACGGATATACCTGCACTACGCCTGGCCCGCCGCTACCATGTCGGCTGGACCGTCGTCCTCTTTCTCTCCATCGTGGTGGGAGCTCTCCTCGCGATCCCAACCTATGCCTATTTCTACGATTACTCCTGGCTGGACTGGACGCTGTTCGGCATCCTCTACCTCATCAGCGGCCTTGGAATCACCGTCGGCTACCATCGCCTCATGTCGCACCGCAGTTTCGATTGCCCCAACTGGGTGAAAGGCGCACTGCTCATCGCAGGCGCATGGGCGTTACAAAACAGTGCCATCAAGTGGACCGCAGACCACCTTCGCCACCACGCCCAATGCGATCAGGAAGGCGATCCCTACAACGCAAAGCTGGGGTTCTGGCATAGCCATTGTGGATGGCTTTTCGCAGAACGGAAATATGATGACGTGCAGTATGCCTCCCGTGTCGCGCAGGACCCAGTAGCCATCTGGCAACATAAATACTATGCACTCATCGTACTGGGCGGCCTGGCACTCCCATTTGCGATCGGCTTCATAGCAGACGGATGGGTCGGCGGCATCGGCTGTTTTCTGCTCGCCGGCGTAGGCAGAACCTTTGCTGTCTTGAACTCCACCTTTTGCATCAATTCCATTTGTCACATCTGGGGGAGTCAACCCCACGGAACAAAGGATTCCAGCCGCGACAGCTGGTTCGTCTCGTTGATTACGTTCGGAGAGGGATACCACAACTACCATCACATGTATCCAAGTGACTATCGCAACGGGCCTAGATGGTATGACTTCGACCCCTCAAAATGGCTTATTTATGGGCTATCCATGCTCGGACTCGCCAGCGGGCTCCGAACGGCATCGGCGGCTGGAAACAGCCCATCACGGCAGTCCTAGTATCATCACCCGTATATACAGCGGGCACAATCTTTCCCCACCACACCGTTTGACTCAGGCCAGACCACGTGTTAAGGTGACAATCCGAACGAGCTCCATTTTCCCGTTGCGCGCTTCACTCCCCTCACTCACTCCCGTCTCTGCGCGATCGTTCCTGTAATCTGACCGCTCTTACGCCCCTCTCTCCAGAGGGACAGTCTCGCTGTCTCCGACGAGGAAGCGCCGACACTAATCGCAGAACCGGCGCCGTGACGCTGTATGACCCTGAGAACAGTCCCGTAGCCCAGCACAAGGAGCACGCCATGAAAATCTCGACCGTGTGGAAAGGTCGCAAGACCGGCAAGAAGAAAAACCGCGCCGTATTGAAACCGAAAATTCGGTGGCAACTCCTGGGGCTCACCGACCCGAAGCTGACCGAACAGTCCTCTTCCATCGAAACCATACGCCGAGAAGTGTCCTCATTGGCCAGTTCAGGATTCGGGCCGGCCACACGATCGCGAGTGACGGCGCAAGAAAGTAAATCGCAGGGAAGAAATAACCGTCCGGCAGAGAGCCATCCGAGACGTCGCGGCGCAACCGAATAACGGCTTATCGACGGATCGAAAGGCCCAGAAGAACCATCATGATCCCGATGCAACATCTCATGCACTGGCTGACGCAGAATCCCCTTGGAGCGGCTACGCTGTTGTATATGGCAAGCGTGGCAGGAGTGCTCATCTACGCCTATTTTGAACCGCGAGATCAATATTAGCCTCCTGAGGATACGGCCTCAGTGCTTCAAAAGAATTGCGCAGGGGACATTGTGGGAAAGCGTGTCGTATGCGTGGGGAGACTGACTGCCTCGGTGTCGGATAACGGACTACGCGACTTGTGCAACCAATATGGTACGGTCGCCCGCGAAAGCGTAATCCTAGACGGTCGATGCCTCCGGCTCTACGTCACTCCCATGCCTCCCACACCGCCTGATGTCGAGCCGCACCACCAATAGGAGGACCTATGGGCCGAACGAATCTTGACCTCCTCATGACGTTTCCTGACGGATCGCACCTGGTCATCAGCACCCAATGCTCGCGGGACGGAGAATTTTCCTGCGCACTGTACACCGCTAAGATCGGGCAGGATGATCAGGCGGACTTTCAAGTCATCTCCAATCACCTGTCAGCGCCGACCTGTCAGAGCGCACAAGCCCACGCCTACGACTACGCCATTCGACATTTTCCTCGCGCAGACGCGCTGAAAAAACCTCCCTATCTTATTTGGGCAGGCCCCCCCTCAGCGGTGGTTCAATAGCTTTTGAGTGCAGTGAATTGGAATGTAGCTGACATTAACCTAGGAGATTCGGCATGACACCAGCAGAACAGATTACGAAGATGACCATCGCGATGAAACAAGCGATCAAGGTGATGGGAGATCGTTTCGGATCGACTGAAACAGACGTGGCCAAGGCAATCGAAGACCTCAAGGCCTCAATGCTGCCCAACAGCACTAAGGCAACACCTCTCTCCTAATGCCAGCGCCGCTTCCCATAGTGGGGAGCGGCGGGAACCAAATGAAAGTTCGCTATCCCGGCAGCAACGTGACAAACTCCCTACAGTAGAAGCTTCCGATCTGTTTCGTCAGCGCCCCCACTCATTCCGTCCCACGGAATCGGTTCGGCAGTCATTATCGTGCTTCCGTCCGGAACTCTGAGTATCACCCATTCATCGGCGGACTCGTGGTCGCCACAGTCCGCGTCCGCAAAGGAGACCCCTGTATGACACAGAAACCCACCCCGCAGGCTCGCCCCCTCGCATCAGATTGGGTCCGCATCCCTGATGGCACCAGGGTCAAACACCGCCTCGAAGGACACGAAGGAGTGATTGACGGGTTAACTGAGATGGTTTCCGGCGGAATGCGGAACCCGGACGGGAGAACCCAGTACCGGATAAATATCGGAACCTCGACTCGACAACTCGTCACTCAAGACGATCTGAATATTCTCCTCGATCATGAAAACCTGGTCATCATGGTCCGCCAGAAAGAACCGTATCGACGTTCTGTCACGGAGCGCTTGCACAGCATCCTGAGCGCAGACCGATTCGTCAAATCCGCGTAGTCCCAGATTCGAACACATTGCACATGGGCGTCGGGCCCCACCCAGAGGAGAGCATGATGGCTGAGACCTGCTACTCGCAAGGCAAGAAGATCCTTCTCTTGCCCGAACAACAGCCCAATGGAACCTGGCGATGCCGCTTCGTGATTCCCGGACTTCTCGAGTCCACCATGGGCACCTCAGACGACGCCCCAATGGGGAAATATAAATCCGAATGGGATGCCAAGACCGCAGCCTTTTCCTTAGCCAAGAAAGCCATTGATACCTCCCGTGCGGCGCGTGAAACCAATCCACCGTGGAGGAAAGCCTAAGCACAGGCACCATGATCCCGCCGTTGCATTCACCGGCCGAGCGTTCAATCCTCTCTCGCAGGATCAGTGGCTATTTCAATAGCGGTGTGTTAGTGTCTCACTGTTCCATGCGGCGGGCCTCGTGTGGAATATACTGATCGAACGGCCCATCACCGATGTTGTTCTCACCGAGATTCTGATTGGAAGCCTGACCTAAGCCGCCTCATTGAATAGCGTCTTCGGCCCTCTCCTTCCCCTCGGGAAGTCGTTCTCGCGTCCCAGACAATGTCACTTTCCGGAAGGAGGAACCCCCATGGGTTCAAAACTTTATGTCGGCGGGTTGCCCTATGCGGCAACTGAATCACAGCTCACCACCTTGTTCGCCGCGCACGGCACAGTCGAATCTGCGCGCGTGATTGCGGACAAGTTTACGGGACAATCACGAGGCTTCGGCTTCGTCGAAATGTCCACCCCAGAAGAAGCCAAAGCAGCCATCACGGCATTGAACGGCTCACAGATGGATGGACGCCCGTTGACGGTCAATGAAGCCAAGCCACAAGAACCGCGCACGGGCGGCGGTGGCGGCGGCGGCGGTCGTTTCGGCGGCGGCGAGAAGCGCGGCCGGTTCTAGATCAGTCCATGCAAGGAGGAGCGCGTCATTGCACTCCTCCTTGCATCCACACCTGGACACCCCGCATGCCCATTCCCCCGTCACCAATCACTCAACCGGCCATCCCTAACTATCTGACGACGACGCTCTTCGCTCTTGTCACGGCTGTCGCAATCATCGGCGTGCCGGCCTTTGGCTATTTCTACGGATACAGCTGGGTCGATTGGACATTGTTCGGCGTGCTCTATGTGGTTACCGGGCTGGGAATCACGGTGGGTTACCATCGACTGCTCTCACACCGCAGCTTTGAATGCCGGAATTGGGTGAAAGCCGTGCTCTTAGTAGCCGGCGGATGGGCCCTGGAAAACTCTGCCCTGAAGTGGGCGGCCGACCATATCCGTCACCATGCCGCCTGTGACCAGGATGCTGACCCCTACAATGCAACCAGGGGATTCTGGTATAGCCACTGCGGATGGTTGTTCTACAAAGACACGAATGCCAACGACAAATACGCGTCCCGCTTACGCCAAGACTCGGTTGTCATGTGGCAACATCGTCACTACTGGATGATCGTGCTCTCAGGCCTGGGACTCACGTTTGCAGTGGGTTTTCTCTACAATGGCTGGATGGGCGGGCTGGGATGCTTTCTCCTCGCGGGCGTCGGCCGCGCCTTTGCCGTGCTCAACTCAACCTTTTGCATCAATTCAGTCTGTCACCTCTGGGGACGCCAGCCGCACAGTCAGGAAGATTCCAGTCGCGATAGTTGGCTGGTGTCGTTACTGACGTTCGGCGAGGGTTATCACAACTACCACCACACGCATCAAAACGATTACCGCAACGGCCCCCGATGGTACAACTTCGATCCGTCAAAGTGGCTGATCTTCACATTGTCAAAATTAGGCCTTGCCTCCTCGCTCAGGACCGCAGCCCCTTCCGCGCGTTAGCCGTCACAACAGACGGCGGCCATTCATCGCCTCCATCACGTCCCAGAAACCGGCTTCCAACCGGTAAGCACACACCGCTGCGCGATCAATGGCAGCACGCCGTCAAGATCTTCCGATACCTGCGTCATGACGCGTTCGGCTACTCGTTGATCATCAAAACATTCAAATACGTCGTCGAGAAATCCGCCTCGCAACAACGGATGATGCAAGAGCGCTTGCCCAGGGCCGGTTGCGACCTCCAAGGGATACTCCGCCGCCTCAATGCGATGGAGGCCGGCTCTATTGAGCCATTCCCTCCCCTCCTCCGCAGAAGGCCGCTCCGCGATATAGGCGTCGAGACGCCGACGCTCCGCGAGTAGCCCCCACGTCGCCATCTCTTGATCGACCCGGCGCCATAGGGAATCGAAGGTGCCGAGAGATGGAAAGGTCAGAACCATCTGGCCGCCTGGATTTAGGTGATCCGCTAATCCTTGGATGACGTCGAAGCGGTTCGGACGAAAAAACATGACGGACAGATTGCCGGTGATGCGATCATAGCCGGGAAGATCCGCCGGCAACGCACGCATGTCGATACATTCAAATCGCAGCCAGGGAAGATGCGAACCCTGAATTGCACGGGCACGAGCCACCTGTCCGGCACTCACATCGAGGCTCAGCACCTGTCCGCCAGGACCAACCTGCTCAGCCACGTAGAATGCAGGAATGCCGTGCCCACCCGCCACATCGAGCACCGTGGCACCGGGCCTCAAATCAAGATGGCGTAACAGCGACTCGGCAAATGGAGTGGACCAGTAATCGTGCTGAGGAAGACGCCAGCGGGATGTCACAATATATTCTCGAGACAATCTGATGCAGATGCAGGCTACCGGCCGAACAACACCCTGTCAATGCAGCCGTTTCCGCTCCTGACGGCACCACCGATGCGTTTATAACGCCTACTTTTTGTTGGACTGAGGACCTGGCGGGGACTTCCGCTTTGCAGCGTTCGTTGTAATTTGCTCGATAGATCCGTCGGCCTCGTCACGGTCTGCTTCCGACTCCGTGGTTTCTCCCTCAGCAAGAAGATCCTCGAGTTGCCCTTCCGTGCAGGTCAACTCTTGCGGGCTCGAGACAAGAGGCGCATGCGGTGCCGGCACCGATTTCAGAGCGTCGTCTTTCATCATTCCTCGATCTCACATTTCATTCAGGTTCATGCCGCACGCATATCCCTCGGCTGCCCCGCCGTGCCGCTTAGCACCAGGTACGATGCACTTCGCTGACTCGTTCGGTACCGTCCACCATGTTAATTTCCCATTTCACATCGTCCGGGATAGACACCACTTTGAGGTCAGCGCAATGACCGTTCGCTTCAGAGGCCAGCTCTTCAACGACCCGCACGAGATGCTGATCATCCCGCGGAATCATCATCCCACACTGATTTAAACTGGGTTCCCGCACCGCCGCTGCATTCGGCCAATACACTCCTGGATCGAACTCTTTCAGCGCCTCCGCCTGCCCCAATTCACGCAACCGCACAAAGGCTTTATGACTCACGCAGAAACTTTCATAGCTCGTATTGATCACGATTTTTTTCATGGCACTCACCCCCGCGTGAAAGGACTCAGACGACTGAACCAGCGCCTCACAAAAGAGGCTCCCAGACCTACGAGCTGGCGCTCTTCGGCTCAGGATCCTTATAGCCGATATAGTTACCGGTCCATGTCGAATAGCGGCGATTCGCCCACGTGCTGACTTCTTCTTTCTGCACTTCCCCATACCGCTTCTGGAGTACGCTGCCGAACTTGGCCACATCGCCCGCGATCTCGACGAGGTCTTCCTCTGTGATCTTGCCCCACGTGGTCTTGAGCGGCTTCTTCAGCTGTAACCAAAATTGTCCGAACTGCTCCTGATTCATCGGGTCCCCCTTGGTATGTGAATAGTCAACCACGGCGTCTGCGGAAAACAGACGACGAGCGTAATGCGCGACCGCATAAGGTCATTCGAGACGGAACTACCGGCGTAAAAGCGGCGGAGACCGGAGAATCAGACGCGCAGAAACGTAATCAGGAAGGAGGCGCGAGAGATGGGACAGTCGACGGGGCTCGCTACGTCACCTGCACCCTACAGGGCCACAGAGGCAGAGTCAATGGCCAGATGCCGCGTGACAAAACCCTTTGGCCAGACCGTTTAGGCATGAGGCTTCTCAGTCTGGAGCTTCTTATGCAGATACTTCCGGCTCAGCGTCGTGATGAGAAAGGCCAGCCCGATGGCGATGGGGACAAACACGGCAGATGCCACATTTGGATTATGCATCCATCCCATTTCATGGAGACCTTTAAAAATATACCCGGCAAGCCCGCTAAGATAGTACGCGATCACAATCACCGATAGCCCTTCGACGGTATGTTGCAGGATCGCCTGACTCTTCGTCGTCTTGTCCACGCTCATCAGCAACGCCAGATTCTGAGACTCCAGCATCAAATCGACACGGGTCCGGATAATGGCGATCATTCCCTCAAACCCGCTACTCAGCGTCTCGATCCGCTTCAACAACTGCTGATACCCGTCCGCCACGCCAGTCACGCCGCTCAGGACGTAATCGGAGAGCGGCCGATACGGAGCAAACGGCCGCTCGACCATGGACGCGAGTGTGGCATGCACAATCTTGTCGTATGGCACCGCCGCCGACAATTCGAAATGGAGCTTCCCGGCCAGCCGGTTGGCCTTCAACAGATCCTGCGTCAAACTATTCAACCATCGCTGCAACGCCAGCGCATCGGCATGACTGATATGCCCAGTGATGATCTCCCGCTGTTTCAGATGAACTTGCTCGAACTTGTAGACCGAATCGATTGCAGCTGAAAACAACGGCTTCTGCATCAGCAGCAGATGATAGTAGGTTTCGATTCGCACCACCGCATCCACAATATTCTTGATGTGCGACACATCGATCCGCGGAGATCCGACATTGACCAAATACCGCTCCCGTCGGTATTCGTCGGGCGTAAAACTGGTCACCACCATGGTCTCGTCGTCGAACATCCGGCTGCCATAGGTGACCGGCCCCGGCAGCATCTGATGTAACTCGTCACGCGATGGAATCACCTCGGCGCGCAGCACAATATCCAATCGGCAGACCTCTGTCCCCAGCGGAGTAATCGGAAACTGATAGTTCGGAAAGGTCAACGGTCCGAACGTCACTTGACTGCCGGGCGCTCCCGGCAGATGCCACAATTGATAACTGTAATATTCCGTATGCGCCTGCCAGACGACGATCAAGCGATCCCCGTTCCCTGCCACCTTGACCGCATACCCGAACGTCTCCCGCAACACCGTATGGTTCGGCGCCATCTGAAACGATTCCACCAGACGGCGAAACTCTTCGCGGCTCGCCGGGCGCTGCGTCGGAGGATCGGCCATCCGAAACGCCTTGTAGTGCACATGGGCCGGCACCCGCAGCCATTCCGTCAACGGAATCTGCGGACGCTCATGTAGCTGATGGATAAGGTCTTCGTGAGAGGACTGATCGATGTCCGGCTGTTCCATGCACCCTCCTTGAAGGTCGGCATTTTAGCGCAATCCCTATCACATTCGCCAACCGGCGACACGAGGCCGTCCACGATGCCGCCGCCAAGCCATCAGCCTGCGGCTGCACTCACGAAGAAAGAATCTCTCCGTAATACGAAGCGAGTTCTGCCCTGCGGTTTGGTTCAACCACGATCAACTGCCGCTGATCGAACGTGTTGGCACAGTAGAGGTAGACCAGGCCTTCGGCCGATCCGAGCTCGACATGTAGCTGCCGGCCATCGGACTCCCGGCGAGTCTCTTCCTGCTGTACCAGACGATCCGCAAGCGATTCCCACACTCGCTGTGCAGACGGCCAATGATTTTCGTACAGCGGTATGTCCGGATCTTGCGGATCATGTGGGACTGATCGAAGCATCGTTCGATTGAACGGCACGCCTGCGTCAGGTTCGGGCTCTTCGTCCCATGCGAGAGGACCGGCACTCCCCTGTTGCATCACATAGAAGGGCCCGTCGTCGGAAACTTCCTCGACAAGCCGATACCGAATCAGTTCAGGAAGCTCGATCACTTGCAGGCCCCGTCGCGCCAGCGCCCGTTGAAACGGCACGCGTCGGGCGAGTTGGCGGGTTTTCTCGAAGATGACCATCCATCCGCCAGGACTCAGCATCTCGCTAAGTTGGTCTAACCGCACATCGATGCCGATCCGCTGCTCAAACGCGGCCTGCTGCGATTCATCCCGCGCCCGTTCGAAGGTCGTCCAGTCACGACTCGGTATTCCAGGATCTTGCTCAGCTTGAACCAGCGCATGGGTCGCAATGATCCGATCATACGATCCGCGAAGCACCTCGACGTCTACATCGAGGCACTCAAAGCGCACATTAGTTAGCCCCAACTCAGTGGCTTTCGATTGCGCCACGGCAATCGATCTGGGCGACCGATCGATCCCCACAAACTGTGTCTCCGGAGAATGCCTCGCATAGAACGTGGTGAGAATCCCCACCCCGCACCCAAAATCCAACACCGTCCCAGCCGGAGCGATTCGAGACAGCACCCGGCTGCCGATCTCCATGAAATACTCGTAGCGTTGGCTGTAAAGGACGGGAAGAATATGCGGTTCCGCCGTCAGATCGTAGAAAGCCATTTCGTCCTGACGAGCGCCGCTGCGCTTCCGCTCGACCTGCGCAGTGAGCCGATTCAGATCCTCCGCCGACAGCGTCGCGCGTTGCCAGGCGAAATAGTCCGCATCAGACGAAAACGATCGAAGGCCCCATTGGGCTAGGTGGGCATGAAGTTGATCGAGCGAGACTGAACTGTTCATGGATCTCTTGCAGGGGATGCGTCGACATCCTCAACGCCTGATCAAAACGTGTTCCAGTGAGGCCGCAAGGAGGGAGAGCCACGAGGCGTACATCCTTGGGTACGTCGAGTGGATCGAGCGACTGAGAACAAAGCTGGAGCGCGTTTTCAGCAGGCGATCAAGCGCGCTTCAGCATGATGGCGTCTTCATACGTATCCGGCACCGGATGCGGATGGCGCAACTGCCCGCCGCCGAATGCCACATACTTCTCGTTCGTCAGCTGTTCGAGTCCGATCGGTCCTTTGGCCTGTACGCGGGACAGATTGAGTCCGATGTCCGGACCCATGCCATACCCGTCGCCTGAGTTAAGTCGCGTGGAGGCATTGACCATCACAGCCGTCGCATCCACCTCTCGTGAAAAACGCATCGCGGAATTATAGTCAGACGTGGCAATCACCGCCGTCAGACAAGGCCCATGGGCGGCAATGTGCGCCAGCGCCTCATCGAGCCCCGCCACCATCTTGATCGCCAAGACCGGTGACTGAAACTGCCGGTCCCAGTCTTCGTCGGTGGCCGGAGTGACCGCTTCGTGTCCGGTCATCGCCATTTGCCCCATGAGCGCCACGGTTTTCGGACAGCCGATCACCTGAATCTTATATTCTTCAAGCAGACGGCGAATGAGCGCCGCCAAGAATGGCCGCGCCATACCCTGCTGCACCAACAGGGTATCGATGGAATTGGTGGACGTCGCATGCTGAATTTTCGAATTGATGACGACGTTTTGCGCAATTGGAATATCCACATCCGCATCGACATAGGCATGGCTGATCCCGTAGTCGTAGCAGAGAATCGGCATCTTGGCCTGCTCATGCATGGCTTTCCGAAGGCCGGGACCGCCACGGGGCACAATCGCATCCACGCTCTTCCCGGCACGCATGATTTCCAGCGCCACTTCCTTCTCAGGCCGATCGACCAATAACCAGGCGCCGGCGGGAATACCCGCGCGCTCCGCCTCTTCACGCATGCGCGATTCAATGGCCTGATGCGTCCGGTTCCATTCGAACGCCGGACGAAAGACACACACGTTCCCGGACTTGAGGCAGAGGGCCAAGGACTCCACGGTAATCAACGGCTTCATTTCTGAAATCACGCCGACCACCCCGAGGGGCACGCGGACTCGGCTGACTTGCAACCCATCAGGCCGCTCCCATCGCTTGGTCACCGCGCCGACCGGATCCGGCAAATCAGCGATGAGACGAAGGCGTTCGGCCAGCTCCTTCACATCATCCGGCATCATCCGCACGCGCGTGACCGCTTCCTTCACCCGCTCTCCCCGCAACCCTTCTCCAAGCAGCGTCTTCCCCACGGCATCGACATCCAACACGTTCGCCGCGAAAATCTGCTCCTCATCCGCTTGCAACCGATCCGCCATAGCCCGCAGCGCGCGATCCTTCACGGGGCCCGAAAGCAACGCCAATGGACGCTGCACATCGCGGCATGATTTCAACAACTTATCGATGTACATCTTAACGGGAACTTCCGGCATGTGACCCCCCGTGAGAAATGAACCGTCGCGCAAGCGTGCGACTATAACATGCGATTTTTTAGGGAGTAAAGACGACCGTCTACCGCAGAGTCGGCACTCCGCGCTGCAACGCAGATTCCTGTCGACCCAGTCTCCACCCGATCCAGCCCCAGAGCAGCATCATCGGTACAAGCACTCCGGCCATGATACCGGTTGTCGCCCCCAAGGCCTTGCCCCCGGACACCAGCCAACCGGTTGAGGCATCGCCGCCGCGCGATACGGCGGTATCGATGAAATTCTTGGCCTTGTACTTATCCTCTCGGTTCAACACCGTAAACAGCACCTCACGCGCCGGCTTGGCAATGGCGTATTCTCCCACCCGCCGCGCAACCGTGAGCGACAGAAAGACCGGCAGTACGGGATTGACCACAATGGCAGCAAAGCCAACGGCCGTGACGACCGGAAGCACAAGCAGGGCGGCCCCCAACCCAAACCGGAGTACCAACCGATTGGTGACCAAGACCTGCGTCACGAAGGTCAGGACATTCACGATCAGGTCCATCCCGGCAAACAGACGAGTCCTGGCTTCAGGCGTCGGAATCTCACGCCCCACCAAAGCAGTCTGCTCCATATAGAGGACCGTCGCCGACATCGTGAGAAGAAAGAGATACGCACAGATGCCCAGGAGATAGGGAGAAGCCGCGACCGCACGAATCCCCGCCCACATACTGCCGCCCAGCGGCATGTCGCCCTCGATCTTCCCCCGAGTTGTGTGGGCTGCTGCCCACCGGTCCAGTCGAGCGATACAGACCCCGCAGAGCGCCAGCCAGCCCGCCGAGACCAGCATCAAGACAGGAATAGGCCACAGGTAGGTGATCCCCGTCGTCGCCAAGGGGCCTGCGATCGCACCCAAACTCCCACCCGCGGCAATCACACCGAATAGCCGCACGCCCTGCGCAGGAGAAAACACGTCGGCCATGAAACTCCAAAACACGGAGACCACAAACAGGTTGAACACCGAGAGCCAGATAAAGAACGCCCGGGCAACCCATTCCAGATGCCACTGCGCCGTCATGGCCGCAAAAAACAGCAGTAGATGACTGATGAAAAAGACATAGACCGATAGCATCAGTCGCGCACGCGGGAGTCGCGCCGACAGCCACCCAAACAGAGGCGTGGCGATGAGGAGCGTGAGAAACGTCCCAGTCATCATCCAAGGCAAATGTTGCACACCGCCTTCAATGGCCATTTCATCGCGCACCGGCCTCAGCATGTAGTAGCCGCAGAGCAGGCAGAAAAAATAGACGAACGACCAGAGCAGCGGCACTCGCTCCTCCGACGCGACCTTCACCCATTTCCAGATCCATCCCTGTGTCACAACATCCTTCCGATTTGGTGCGCAGACAGTGCCCCACCCCTCCACTCTCCCGCAAGAGAAAAAATTTGCTAGAATGGGCGCCATCATCTTCCATAGGAGGCTTCATGATCGATCTCCGCAGCGACACCGTGACTCAACCCACCGATGCTATGCGCAAAGCCATGGCGCGCGCCGAAGTGGGAGACGATGTCTATGGAGAAGACCCGACCGTCAATCGACTACAGGAGATGGCCGCCGCTTTACTCGGCAAACGCGCCGCATTGTTCGTGCCTTCCGGCACCATGGGCAACCAGTTAGCGATCCGTGCGCACACTCAACCGGGGCAGGAAGTCATCGTCGAGAGCAAGGCCCACATCGTGCGCTATGAACAGGGCGCCGCCGGCGCCCTCGCGGGAGTCCAACTGCACTGGGTCGTCGGCGATCGCGGGATCATGACGGCTGAACAGGTCGAAGCGGCCATCAGACCCAAAGACCCGTACAGCATCCCGACCGGACTGATCTGCATCGAGAATACGCACAACAGCGGCGGCGGCACCATCTATTCGCTGTCCACCATTGAGAAAATTCGCGCCATCGCCTCGAAACACAAAATTCCGATGCACCTCGACGGCGCCCGGCTGTTCAATGCCGTCGCCGCCACCACCTTGCCGGCCTCCACCTATGCGCAGCATTTCGAAACAGTGTCCTTCTGCCTCTCCAAAGGGCTCGGTGCGCCGGCCGGTTCTCTGTTGGTCTCCAGCGACACCCAACTGATCGAACGCGCGCGCCGCTTCCGCCGCATGTACGGCGGGGCCATGCGCCAATCCGGCATCCTCGCGGCCGCCGGCATCTATGCCCTCGAACACCACGTCGCCCGTCTTAAAACCGATCACGACCATGCCAAGAAACTGGCGCGGGCGCTGCAACAGATCCCGGCCGTGCGCATCGCGCCGCAACATGTCGAAACCAATATTGTGATCTTCGATGTCCCTGATCCTCGCCTGACTCCGGCTGACCTCGTGAGCCAACTCAAAGACCACGGCGTGCTCATCCACGCAATCGGAGGCCGCAGCTTCCGCGCCGTCACTCATTTGAATATCTCGGCAAAACAGATCGATGAAGCCACTGAGGCCTTTGCCCGAGTCCTCAACTGACCTCCATGTCCGTTGACACCTCCTTTCAACGACACATACAATGCGCCCCATTGATCAACAGGAGCCACAATGACCCTCCAGGTAGTGTCGTTCCAACAGATCAGCCGCATTCTCGATGTCACCGACGCGCTCGGGCTCAACCGGGAATGGGTCGAGATCCCGCTCTCCCCGGAGGTCCCGGGACTCGTGCGCCGGCTACAAAACGGAAAACTGGAAATCATCGTCGACGCCGAGCAGCCCTTTGAACAATGGCTTAGCGCCTTGCCGCAACACATCCAACAGGTCCCTGGAGCATAATGGACAGTCCCCTCGCTACCCCGGTCCCGACCAGGGAAGAACTGAATGCCGAGCTTCTTGACGTCCCAGAACCGCCCGAGCAACCACCAATTCCCGAACCGCCGGGATTCGACGACAGCGTCGAGATGGCCCTCAAACATATCCGAGGCCGCCGGGGAGGCGACCTGGTCGGGATTCTCATGGTGGGATCCGGTGCGCGACGCGCCCTCACTCCCCATAGCGACATCGACCTCATTGCCCTCGTCAAAGGCGACCGTGAAGGCCACGAAATTTTGCGGGCCGGCGAGCGGCTCGTGGATATTCGTTACTTCGGCCACAAGCTGATCGAAGACGAACTGGCCTACTCCACTCGCCTGCCGTCGTTGCTGCGGAAGGCCCGATTGCTCTTCGATCATGACGGAATCAGCGCCAAGGTGATTGAAAAGGCCAACCAGCGATTCCGACAAGGCCCGACTCCGGCCTCGATGAACGAACAGATTCGATTGAAAGCCGAGTGCCTCCACTTATTAGGCAAAGCGCAAGATGTGAGTGAGAAGCCGGCCTTGGCCCACTATCTCCTGACGCTCTTCTTCGAAGAAGCCACCATGGCATTTTTCCGGATCCGAGGCTTCTGGCTGACCGCTCCGGTCGACATCCACCGCTTCATGTCCTCCCGCGAACCAGCGTTGGCGGAACTGGCGGCCAGATTTCTCCTCACCGCGAATTTTGCGGACCGACTCAACTTTGGACGGCAATTTGCCGATCTACTCTTTAAGGATGTTCCAAATCCGGCACGAATCGATTAGGCTTCTCGCATCATCGAAGCAGGATTCTCAGCGGTTGGACAACATCACACGGTCACCCAACAGGGGAACGATTCCCTCTCGTTCCCGTTATTCATCGATTCACCGTTTACCTCCGTTTTCAGGACGGATGCCAAGGAGTCGTTATGGAACTGGGATTTATCGGACTCGGTAAAATGGGCATGAACATGGTCACCCGGTTGCGGCGGGACAACCACCGCGTGGTCGCCTTCGATCGCTCGGCAGACCTGGTCAAGCAGGCCGAGGGACAAGGCTGCGTTGCAGCATCATCCCTTGCCGACATGATCGGCAAACTGGCTGCTCCTCGCACCGTCTGGGTCATGGTACCCTCCGGCGCACCGACCGAAGAAACCGTGCAAGCCGTGGCCGCGCTGCTGCAGCCGGGTGACACGATTGTCGACGGCGGCAATACCCGTTTTCACGATGACGTTCGCCGGGCCGCCGATCTCAAGAAGAAGCAACTCCACTACATTGACGCCGGCACCAGCGGCGGGATTTGGGGGCTCAAAGTCGGCTACTGCCTCATGATCGGCGGAGAAGATGCTCCGGTCAAACGGCTTACGCCGATTTTCACGACGCTCGCACCGGAAAACGGCTGGGCCCATGTGGGCGGACACGGCGCCGGGCACTATGTAAAAATGGTGCATAACGGCATCGAGTACAGCATGATGCAGGGCTACGCCGAAGGGTTCGAATTGATGTCTAAGAGTGAGTACAATCTGGATCTTGGCCGCGTAGCCGACCTCTGGATGCACGGCAGCGTGGTCCGTTCATGGCTGCTGGAACTGGCGGTGGATGCTTTGAAGGACGACCCCAAGCTCGACAAGCTCAAAGGTTTCGTGCAGGATTCCGGCGAAGGCCGCTGGATGATCGCGGATGCCATTGAAAAAGATGTGCCGGTTCCTACGCTCACCACGGCCCTCTTCACGCGCTTCCGATCCAGACAGGACCAGTCCTTCGCGGAGAAAATGCTCGCCGCACTCCGCAACGCGTTCGGCGGGCATGCCGTCCGCCGATAACCATGCGCTTTACCGGAACGAACACACCATGGCCTTATCGAATGACCGCATAGAAATCAGCCCGGCGCAGGAAGCCTCGGTTCCGGTTGAGCCGACGACGTTGGTGATCTTCGGCGGATCGGGCGACCTCGCCAAGCGCCGGTTGATCCCGGCACTCTACAACCTGCTGCTGGACGGATTGATGCCGTCAAACTACGTCGTGTTGGGTCTCGGACGGAGACCGATGAGCGACGAAGAATTCCGCGCGACCTTGCGGGACGGTGTAGTGAAACATTCCCGCCAAGCGTTGATCGACGAAACGTGGAATGCCTTTGCCAATCATCTCTTCTACATGGCCGGAGAGAATGACGATCCGACTACCTACGTGCGGCTGAAAGCCCGCGCCGAGGAACTCGAGCGCACATTTCAGTTGCCGGGCAACCGCATTTTCTATCTCAGCATCCCTCCCAGCTCCTTCACGCCGGTATGCGAAGGACTCTCCAGTTCCGGCGTGGCAATCAAAGACAACGGGCACGCGCCCTATGCCAGGATCATTGTGGAGAAACCGGTTGGGCGAGATTTGACATCGGCCCAGGCGATCAACACCGTCACCGGACGCGTGTTCGACGAGTCGCAGATCTTCCGGATCGATCATTACCTGGGCAAAGAAACCGTCCAAAATCTGATGGTCGTGCGGTTTGCCAACAGCATTTTCGAGCCCATCTGGAACCACAAGTACATCGACCATGTACAGATTACGGTCAGTGAAGCGGAAGGGGTCGGCAGCCGATCGTCCTACTATGAAGAGGCCGGCGCATTGCGCGACATGGTCCAGAATCACATGCTCCAGCTGCTCTGCCTGGTGGCGATGGAGCCGCCTTACTCGCTCGACCCGGATGTCGTCCGCAACGCCAAGATGGAAGTGCTCCGCTGCTTGCGCCCGATCATCGGCAAGGATGTCGAAAAATTTACGGTGCGCGCGCAATACACCGAAGGGACCGCCCACGGCGAACCCATGCCGGGCTATCGACGAGAAAAAGGCGTGGACCCCACGTCCACCACGGAGACCTATGTCGCCGTGAAATGCTTCGTCGAAAACTGGCGCTGGTCCGGCGTGCCGTTTTATCTGCGCACCGGGAAAGCGCTGCCGCTCCGCGCGAGTGAAATCGCGGTGCAGTTCAAGGACATTCCGCAAATTCTCTTCAATGCCAACGGCCAATCACCACAAGCCCCGAACGTGCTGACGCTCCGCATCCAGCCGGAAGAAGGCTTGTCGCTCAGAATTGTCTCGCGAGTGCCGGGTACCAGGGCACAAACCCACCCAGTCGAAATGAATTTCAAATATGGAGAAGTGTTCGGCAGGCCGTCGCCGGAAGCCTACGAGCGCTTGCTCTTGGACGTGATGGTAGGCGATGCGTCACGCTTCATGCGCCGCGATGCGGTCGAAGCCTCCTGGGCCTGGATCACCCAGATCCTCGAAGGCTGGCAGCAGTCCGGTCAACGGTGGCTTCCTGAATATCAAGCCGGCACATGGGGTCCGGTCGAAGCCGACCGCCTCATTCAAAACGACGGCCGGTCCTGGCGGACGTTGTAGCCCCTTCTCAACCAAGCTGAAGCTGTCTCAGGATTTCTTCCTTCCTCCCCAGCCCGCCGATGAATCGCTCGAAGGAACCGTCCCGGTACAGCGCCAAGGCCGGGAGCGAGAAGATCTCCAACTCAGCCGGAATCTGGAAATTCTCATCGACATTCATAGTCAGGACGAGGACCTCCGCTCCGAGTTCCCCCTGCACCTGCTCCAGTTCGTGCATCAGACTTTTGCAATGGCCGCATCCCGGCTTCCAAAACTCGATGAGCACCGGAACCGTGGCGCGTTCGACAATCCTGTCGAAATCCACGTCGGTCACCGGTTGGAGGCGTGATGACATCGGAGCTACGATGACTTCGACAAGACAGGTTGGAGAACTTGCCGATAGACCAGATCGGCAAAGAGGCGATAGCCCGCTGTGGTGAGGTGCAATCCGTCGTTGGAATACTCACGGGCCAACAAGTTGGTCTCGGGTTCAGCGGTGGCTGCAAAGAGATCGACGGCGGTGAGATGTTTCGTTCGAGCATAGTCGAGAATCAGACCGTTCAGCTCAAACCGCCGCGCTAGATGCTCAGCCACCCACGCCATCCCTTCCCGGCTGTTGCCTGCATCCTCGACTCGTAAAGACGGCACCGTCACAGGCACCGGCACGACTCCGGCAGCCAGCGTCTGCTCGTACATCTTCACCAGATTACGCATGATTTCATGCGTCGGCCCGTTCCACCCTAGATCATTGGTGCCTCCCAGGATCACGACAAAGCGGGGTTCATGCGCGAGGACATCCTTTCGGAATCGCAGGACCATTTCCCCGGTGAGCTCCCCGCAGATACCGCTGATGGAAACCCGGCCGGCCGATCCGACGCTCTCTTGAAGTGATTCGCCATAGGGGGTGGAACTCCCTTGAGGATTCTCTCTGGTCGGCGACTGAAACCCAGCGGTCAGGCTGTCGCCGAAACAGACGATGTGAACAGGCGATCGTGAATGCATGATGCCGCGATTGTACCGACCGTCTGGGGAGCTGACAAGCCCGATGCTCACATCAGCCTTCGTGAGTTCAGCTAGTCAAGAATACTCATTCCCTTGACGAATTTTCGACCTCCCGATAGGTGTATCACTATGTCTGATCTCAAGACCGCACAAGAGATGATGGCAGCGGCGGTAGCGGCGAAGGGAACTGAAGATCCTGAAATCGCCTCAGTCAAGCGCGTCCTGAAGCTTCTCGATAAGACTGCCAAATCCAATCGCACCTATGGGGCCACCAATCCGGTGGCGATGAAATTCTCCCAACAGCTCTTTGAGGAACTTTCCAGCCACCTCAGCACCTACGCCAAACTCACGTTTCTCGTCACCCGCGCCGAGCTGCTCTGTAAAGACGAAGTCGTTTATCAGGCCGAGAAAGAGGGAGGCAGTGAAAACCTCGCGTTCAAGCTCTACGCCGACGGCATTCGCGAACTCGTGCTGCATCAAGATTTGACTCAGGAAGATCTGTCATTTTTCCTCGAGGCCCTCTGGGCAAGCCAGGACCAGGAGAACGACGACGACATCGTGACTCGCCTCTGGCAAAAAAACATGCCGGCGCTGACGCTGGTTACGGCAGAAGAAATTGCCAAAGCATCCGGAGGATCGGACGCCTTCCTCAAGCTAAACCCTCTTACAACGTCAGATTCAACCCTCCGGGAACTGCTCGATCAAGAACGCAAGAAGCACCACGCACAATCTGAGAGCAGTGACACCCAGACCGCGGCCCAGCAAAAAGCGCGATTCCAGTCCGGCTTGGTCGGCTATGAGGTCACGGAGGAAGAGCTGGTGGCGCTCGCCAAAGAAATCGAGATGGAGAGCCAGCAGGACAGTACGACCTACATTCTCGATGTCCTCACCGCGATTCTGGCATCGGAGCAATCGCCGGCCCTGCTGACAAAACTCTTCTCCCTCTGGAGCCACGTCATTACGGCGCTGTTTCACGCGGGGAAATGGGCCGTGCTTGAATCCGTCCTCAGCATCCTCCACGAAACAGAGGCCGTTCGTCCGGATATTGCCGAAGATCATAAGCAGCAGCTGGCCACCCTCCTGACCGGCCTCGGCAAACCGGAACACATCAAAGCTATCGAGGCATATCTGAACCGGACTCCGAACCCCGACACCGAAGGCCTCTCTACCGTACTCCTCTTGATGGGACCGGATGCCGTCTCTCTCCTCTGCTCACTGATGGCGAATCTCGAACACCCGACCCACCAGGCGATTGTGGCGGAAACGCTCCACACCTTAGCCCAAGACCATCCCGAGCCGTTGATTCGCGGCCTCACCGACCGACGACCGGTGTATGTCAGAAACCTGCTCGCCATCGTCGCCAAGTGGAATAATCCGGTCTTCGCCGAAGCGGTTGAAAAGCTCGTGCGCTATCCGGATGCGCAGGTCCGCAAGGAAGCGATTCGAGTATTCGGGCTCCTCACGCCCACCGGCAATGGCGCTCGGCTCATTCTCTGCCTGTCCGATACCGAAGACTCCGTCCGTATCGCCGCATTGAAGCTGTTGGCTACCGGACGCTATACCGCTCCGTTTCCGCAGTGGACCCCGATGCTCTCCGGCGACACATTTCTGGAACGCTCGTTGAGCGAAAAACGCGGACTGTATCAAGCGATCCGCGCCACCTGCGGAGATGCCGCCATTCCCTACTGGGAAAGTCTCTTCATGGAATGGGCCTGGACCAACAGAAAGAAAAAAGAAGAATGCGCCGTCCTGGCGGCAGAAGCCCTGGGAAAACTGGCGACCCCTGCCGCGATCGCGACGTTAGAGCTCGGCAAGAACAAGGGAAGCGCCGCGGTCCGCCAGGCCTGCACCATGGCGCTCACACAACTGCAGAAGCAGTCCAAGACCAGCACGCCTCCACCCGCGCTACATGAGGACGCCCGTGAGTGATTTCAAGCTCGCTCAGCCCACCGCTAAAGACGACCAGACGCAGCCGCTGCTGACTCACGAGAAATCCCTGTCGCAAAAAATCGGCCACGGCTCCGAGGCCGGCGACATTCTCGATCAGCAACTCGTGATGCTGGGCTTCCAGCTGATTACTCAACTCAACACGCTCATCAAAACCTCAAAGATTCACGGCCGAGCTAACGCCGCGCTGGATAAGCCGGTTGAGACCATGCTGACGCTGATTCAGACGCTGGCCCACGATCAGCCCGTCACCTTACGGTTGCAAAACGATTTCCTGTTCCTCGGCGAAAGTCATCTGAAGGTCAACGCCCAACAGATGGCGGTCATCGGCAGCATCATCGACTCACTGAACAAGTGGAAAATTGGCGGCCTGACATTCGGATCCGTCGTGACCTCGAAAGACCTTCGAGAATTCGCCTACCTCTTCGTCAGCATGGATCCCGCCACAAAATCCGTGGACGACTTCCGGCAAGAACTGAAAACGCGCGACGTCAACGGCATCGACTTGGAGGACCCTCGCGAGCTGGAGCTCCACGAGGATTTGAGTGCCGGATCTGACTCGGGGAAGCCTGGAGAAACCAGCACGGATACGAAGGTCCAACATAAGATCCAGTCCAAGAATGCCTACGCCAAAGCTGCCAGCGCCGTTGGAGGGCTCGAGAAATCTGTGCGCGATGGCGGCACAGTCAATTTCAAGCAGGCCAAGCGAGCGATCCAGAACATCGTGGACCTGATGATGCAGGACGAGGCGACTCTCTTGGGATTGACCACCCTGCGGTGCCACGATCAATACACCCACAATCACTCGGTTAACGTCTCCCTGCTCTCCATTGCCTTGGCCAACCGCACCGGCTATCCCAAGGTTGCACTGGCGGATCTCGGACTGGCCGCGCTGTTTCACGATATGGGCAAATCGACGATCCCCCTTGAAGTGCTGAATAAGCCCGGCGAGTTTTCCGACGAAGAATGGGTCGCGATGCGGAATCATCCGACTGAAGGCGTGCTGAGCCTCGCGGAGTTGCGCGGAATTACCAACCTCCCAGCCCGCATGGCCGCCGCCTCGTTCGAACATCACATGAATCTCGATTACTCCGGCTATCCCAAGTTAAAAACACCCTGGAAACTGTCGCTCACCGGCCGCATCCTGATGATTGCCGACTGCTACGATGCGATGACCTCCTCACGCGTCTACCGGCGAGAACCGATGTCACCTTCCAAGGTGCTGAACATCATGTTCGGCAAATCCGGGAAAAGTTTTGACGCAACGCTCTTGAAGCTGTTCGTGAACTGCGTCGGCATCGTACCCATTGGCAGCCTCGTCATGCTGAATACCGACGAGCTGGCCGTTGTCCTCAGACCTGCGGTCGAGCGAGCCGATGCCGAACGACCGCTGGTGAAAGTGATTGCCGATCCCGAAGGGAACCTGATGGATAGCGGTCCGGAATTGGACCTCACCGTCAAAGATATCTCCGGCGACTACCGGCACAGCATCGTGCGCCTCATCGACAATACGGAACATCAATTCGACACCAGCCGCTATTTCGTCTAGCCCCCCGCGCTGTCTTGACAGGCCCTCAGCGCCTCGTTATTCTGACAGACGCTTACCCACACATCCGTTTCATGCTTAGCCTAAGGAGTGTTCATATGCGCATCCCCGTCGTCCAGACGCTTGTTGCTTCCGCCTTCTTCTCTCTGCTGCTGGGCTCGCTCTCGACGACCGTGCAGGCTGCCGACGCCTTCAAGATGGGCGTGGTCGACCCGCAGATGGTCTTGGAGAAGTCGAAAGCCGGCAAGAAAGCCCTCGAAGGACTCAAGGAATACGTCAGCACGAGGCAGAAGCTGCTCTCTCGCGATGAAGAAGAATTGCGGAACTACGAAAAGCAGCTCAAGGACCAGCTCGCCAAGTTGAGCGAGGCAGAGAAGAAAGACAAAGAAACGCAGTTCCGGGCAAGAATCCAAGACTATCAAAAGCGCGCGCAGGAATTTAATCAGGAGCTTCAGGGCAAGCAGAAAGAGCTCGTCGACGACTATATGAAGCGCATCGCCTCAGCCACACAAACCGTGGCCGAGAAGGGAGGCTTCTCCATTGTGGTCGACCGCGGGAGCGAACAGACAGTGAAAATCGTGATCTATAATAAAGACACGGTTGAACTGACGGACCAGGTCATCAAAGAATTCGACCGCACGAATAAGTAGCGCTCACGGACTAGGCCGGCTGTCCTGCCTCAAGCGGATAGCCGGCCTCTCTCCACGCCGTAATACCCCCATCCATCGAAATCACGTTCGTATACCCCATCTGTTGCAGCGCATCCGCCGCCAGGACCGAGCGAAATCCGCCTCCGCAATACAACACAATCGGGGTCTGTTTCTCAGGAATCATCGTTTCGATATCGCGCTCGATCACTCCCTTGCCCACATGAGACGCCCCTTTGGCGTGATCCTTCGCAAACTCATAGTCTTCCCGTACGTCGATGAAGTGAAACCTTTCGCCGCGTGCCAGGCGGTTCCGCACATCGGCCACCGTACATTCCTTGACGCGCGCTTTGGCCTGGTTCACGAGGTTCAGAAACCCTGGATTGTGCTTCATCCTTCCTCCTCCTGGTCAAACAATGTGGTCTGCGCTCCGCTAGGCCGCCTGAAAGTATCGGGAATCGCGTCCTCCCGATCGCAGGCAAAACCGGCCCGACGCCTAGTCATCTCGAATAACTGCTCGATCATCTGCCAATAGGTTCCCGTTCCATGGTGCCGATCAAAGAACGCTGATTCGGAGAGCCGGCCCCCTCGTACCTCACGAAGTCGATTAGTGATTTTCGCGACCCGATCCGGGAATGCTTCTTTGATTCGTTCCAAAAAAACGGGCTCAACGCTACCGGAGAGCCTTAACAAGCTGAACGTCGCCGCACATGCGCCGGCAGCCCGCGCCCGCTCCAACAACTCAGGAATCGCCTCATCGTTGAGTCCAGGAATGACCGGAGCAATCGAAATACCAGTCGAGATCCCCGCCTCAGCGAGAGCCTTCATGATTTCAAATCGTTTGCCGACCGACGGCGCCTGCGGCTCCATCTTTCTGGCCACGGCATCATCGGCAAACGGAATGCTGAAGTAGACCCGTGTCCAGGCTTTCTGACGCAGCCTTGTTAACACGTCCAAATCACGGAGCACCAATGCACCCTTCGTAATGATTCCCACCGGATTCCGATAGTCCGCACAGACTTCTAAACAGGCACGCGTCAGCCCGTATGAGGCTTCCAGCGGTTGATAGCAATCGGTATTCCCGGAAAATACGACCAGCTCCCCCTTCCAGGATCGACGCTCAAAGGCCTGACGCAACAAAGCCGCCGCATCCTCCTTCACCACCAGTTTGGACTCGAAATCGGTTCCGGCTCCGAACCCCCAATACTCGTGTGACGGACGCGCATAGCAATAGGCACAGCCATGGAAACAGCCACGATAGGGATTGACACTCCAGCGAAAGGGCAGATCAGGGCTGTCATTGCGACTCAGAATTTCCCGGCTCGCATCGTGAAAGATCTCCACTCTTGCCGTGGAAGCAGGCTCCAGCAATTCGCGATGGGACGATTCAAATGGATTGGGAGGATTCGATACCGTGCGCATCACATCATCGTGGCGACACGAATGGCGATTGTCAATCGACGTAAATTCACCCGACGGCGACCTCTCACCCGGTAGCACGCGTTTCGTTGACTCTACCTAACCCCGATGCTAGATTCCTCAAACTTTCTGAGGAGTACCACGTGTACGATTTACGTCAACTGCGGGACCATCTCGACTCAATCCGCGAACGCCTCGGCCGCCGGGGGACCGATGTCCCTTGGGACACCATGAAGCAGCTGATCGAGGAGCGTCGCAATCTGACCATGCAGGTGGAACTGCTCCGCAATGATCTCAAAAAAGGCTCTGACGAGGTCGCCCGGTTGAAACGGGCCAAGGAACCGGCAGACAGCGCGGTGGCCGCCATGAAGCAGGTTGGGGATCGCATTCGTGAGATTGAAGGCACGCTGCGCGGCGTAGAAGAGTCCCTTACCGATCTGAATTTGCGCATTCCGAATGTGCCGCATGAATCAGTCCCCCCGGGACACGATGCCTCGGATAATGTCGAAATCCGTCAATGGGGCACCCATCCCTCCTTCGACTTTCCGGCGAAACCCCATTGGGAACTCGGTGAAGCCTTAGGCATTCTCGATTTCGATCGGGCATCCAAGCTCGCCGGCGCCCGTTTTGTCGTGATGACCGGGGCCGGAGCCCAGTTGGAACGCGCGCTTATCAACTACATGCTGGACCGCCATACGACGCAGTACGGATACCGGGAAGTGCTTCCTCCCCTGCTGGTCAATCGCGCAACCATGACCGGCACAGGCCAACTGCCTAAGTTTGAAGAGGATCTGTTCCGTCTGAAGGACGAAGATTATTTCCTGATTCCTACAGCCGAAGTGCCGCTTACAAATCTCCACCGAGATGAATTGCTGGACGAAGAAATATTGCCGATCCGCTATACCGCCTATACGCCT
This sequence comes from Nitrospira lenta, assembly GCF_900403705.1. Taxonomy (NCBI): domain Bacteria; kingdom Pseudomonadati; phylum Nitrospirota; class Nitrospiria; order Nitrospirales; family Nitrospiraceae; genus Nitrospira; species Nitrospira lenta. Next base: position 106,442 of record NZ_OUNR01000022.1, read on the forward strand.
TGCTTCCGCCGCGAAGCCGGGTCTTATGGGAAAGATACCCGCGGCTTGATCAGGCTCCATCAGTTCAATAAAGTCGAACTCGTCTCATTTTGCCCCCCTGACCAGTCACAGGCCGAACTCGAACGCCTCACCGGTCACGCAGAGAGCATCTTGCAGGGATTAGGATTACCCTATCGCGTCATGACGCTCTGCGCCGGAGATATGGGGTTTTCAGCCACCAAAACGTACGACATCGAAGTCTGGCTCCCCTCGCAACAGCACTTCCGTGAAATCTCCTCCTGTAGCAACTTTGAGGCATTTCAGGCCCGTCGCGCCAACATCCGGTACCGCACAAAAGGCGCGAAGAAGGACTCCAAGACAGAGTTCGTCCATACCTTGAACGGATCGGGCCTCGCCGTGGGCCGAACGCTGCTCGCGATTTTGGAGAACTACCAGCAAGCGGATGGGAGCATTGTCGTCCCCGCACCGCTCCGCCCCTATATGGGAGGGCTTGACTGCATCAGAAAGTAGTGCCACATATCTTCTTACGGCTCGGAGGGGTGACGGAGCGGCCGAACGTGCCAGTCTTGAAAACTGGAGATGGGGCAACCTATCCGCGAGTTCAAATCTCGCCCCCTCCGCCATAAATCTCTCAGATAGTCACAACCTCACCTCCATTCAGATCTCCCTTGCACTCCATCCATTCAGCCCATGATGGCAATACTCACCCCGCCAAAAATCACACCTATACCATTCACACTCACGTCTTAAGCTACTAATATATCTACAAACTTTCGACCTGCTGCGCCACGTAATTTTGCACAACAGCTTCCTAGAAGGTCCTCCCACTTTCGGTTAGTGCACTCCTACCTCTACGGTATTTCCAGTCCACACAGTCTCGCCTATCCTGACATCACCTGTGCGCAGCGGATACGACATGAGGAATGTCCGAGACAAGGAGGGAGCACATGCAGAAACAAGTCGGCAAGGTCGGAGCCATTCGCCGAGAGATCCGAGGAAAAGCCTGCGCGTCCTGCGGAGGACACACCTACCAAATCATCCTTCGCTCATCGCTGACTCCGGAAGACGGGACACTCTTTGCGCGATGTACCCAGTGCCATCACCCCAGAGGGCTCGATAAAGATTTCGGCAAAGTACTTTGGATGTAGGACACTGGACATCACCGCAGCTTACGACCACAGGAGAATAGATCCATGCCATTGACACGATGGACTCACTACCGGCAAACACGCGCTCAAAAGAAAAAAGCCCTGCACTTGCTTGCGCTGAGCGGAGTCGTTCGGCCAAGCACCATCGAGCTTCGCTACACAGCCTCTCTCTCCTCTATCTCAGATGAGTCGACATCCCTCGCACAGAATGGAGCGGCACCTGCCATCGCCACGGTCCCCATACACTCAGCTAAAACCACTCCCCTGGTGCGACACCTCTACTCGACAGCCTTCACACTTCTCGCCAGATCCAGACGTCACATCCAAAGCCTTCAATGGGACACCAGGAACGCCGCATGACCTGGCTAAACTTTTAACCAGGCAACAAAGACCTTTCACTTGTACCTCTTGCACCGGCTGAGGTAATATCAGCCCGCTCGTGAGCGACGTAACTGCGCTGACGACTCTGCCCGCCTGCGGACAGACCCCTATGCAACTGGTCGTGGAGAGGTGGCCGAGTGGCCGAAGGCAACGGTTTGCTAAACCGTCGTAGGGAGAATATCCTTACCGAGGGTTCAAATCCCTCCCTCTCCGCCATCCAACGCCGGTCGTCGACCGAACCCATCGGCACAGCACCCCTCGCTCAATTCTTTCCAGTTGTGCGAAGCACCTTCATATCGTAAGGTAAGATCAATCGACGGTTCTCATCGCCACCATCAAGAAAGGATGACTCATGCGCATGTTCGCAGTAATTGCCGCAGCCATTGCCCTCTTGGCCAGCCCATCGGCGTTTGCCGCATCGGGAGAGCCGACCAATGACGACCAAAAAACGTTGTATGCCCTCGGACTGGCAATCAGCCAATCGCTTGGCACCTTCGCGCTGTCCGAATCGGAATTGGATTTCGTCAAGTCCGGCCTCACCGATGGCGCGTTGAAGCGCACGCCGAAGGCGGACCTCCAAACATTCGGCCCAAAAATCCAGCAGCTCCAGCAAGCCCGGGCGGCCGTGGTCGCGGACGCGGAGAAGAAAGCCGGCACAGCCTATCTCACGAAAGCTGCAGCCGAAAAAGGCTCCACAAAGACGGAATCCGGAATCGTCATCACCCCTATCAAGCCTGGAACCGGTGCTACGCCAAAACCAACTGACACCGTCAAGGTGCATTATCATGGCACACTGCTCGATGGCACCGTCTTCGACAGTTCCGTGAAACGCGGTGAGCCAGCCACATTTCCCTTGAGCCAAGTGATCAAGTGCTGGACTGAAGGCGTGCAACAAATCAAGGTCGGCGGCAAGAGCCGCCTGGTATGCCCGGCGAATCTGGCCTACGGAGACCGTGGCTCACCACCCGCCATCAAGCCCGGTGCCACGCTCGTCTTTGAAGTGGAATTACTCGAAATCGTCGCCGCGAAATAACGGCTGACAGTTCCCCAGGGGCGGTGACACAGACGATGTGTCCCCGCCTCTTCATCTTTGCGAAAAGATTGCACGATACATTCAATTGGCCTTGACCCAATCACGGCTTCTGCGGTATCGTCCACCACTTTCCGGAAGTGAGTCCCCGTGCCATGCCGAGGTAGCTCAGTTGGTAGAGCACAGCCCTGAAAAGGCTGGTGTCGACAGTTCGATTCTGTCCCTCGGCACCACATTCCGCAGACGTAGAGATCGTTCTCCATAGAGAAGGTGGCACCTCAACAACTTTTTCACCGCTCAGCACAGCCTGAGTAAAGCTCTCCAGCCGCATCACCTCATCTCTCAATCGACTATCCCAGTTGTGAATATAGAGCCTGGCTGATCCAGGAATGGGCTCCCCTTTTAGTGCCTGAACGACGCCATAGCCGACATGGCATTGCGTCAACCAGATTGCAGCTGACGAAATACGCCATGAGCCGCTGAGGAAGAAGATGGCCCGCTATGTCAACGACGACAAACAAAGGAATGGAGACAAGACAGCCCACGTAGACCCTGACGTGTCGAAGCACGGGCGATTCGCTCTCTCTGGGAAATGCGCGCCGCCAGATCAGGACCCAGATGGCAATCGGAAGCCACATGACCAACGCAAGCACGAGAGACCGCCGGACAATACCTGGTCCCTCGGAGGGAATGAGGCCGATCGCCCGTTGAACGCGAAACCACGGATCCCCATAGGCTAGCGAAAAAATCAGATCCTCAGACCGGGATTCCAGCTGACGCATAGACGGCCTCGCTGAAAACCAATGACGTCCTACCCGGATGAAACCCCGTGCTGATGCAGGAGACTCGTACCCGATCTCAGAACCGATAATTGGCTCCCACATTCACATTGGTGTTATGGGCGATCTCCTGCTCGAAACTCTGACGGCGGTGCGATCGCTGAAAACCGAGCGTTAACCCCGTCTGTTCCGTCAACCGGTAGAGAAACGTCACCTCACCCTGAAAGACGCTCTCGTGCCCGCCATTTCGTTTATCCCCCGCAATGCCGCTCGTCCAATTGTTCCGTTCAAAGTGAACCCCCGTCTCAAAAGAAAGACGTTCCGTCAACTCCGCTTCCACCCCCGCGGTCGCATAGTGGTTGATATACGACACGTCATCCTTAAACTGTGGCTGTTTTCTGCCTTCGGCGAGGCCGCGCTCGAAGTGGTAACCAAGTAACACCTTCACGCCTTCCACGAGACGCCAGACTACGTGGGGGCCGACCGTCCAGAACGTCGTATCCCGTTGCGCGAACGCGTCGTTGTAGAGGCGCGCTCCGACGCGGCCCAGGATCCGGACTTCCCAGTCCTCGGAAAGACGCTGCTCCAACCGGACGGATCCGATGTGTGAGGTCAGACGCTCCTCCTTCAGAGACAATGTCCCGCTACGCCGCTCCTCATTGTCCCCAAGCAACATATCCGGCATGGTGTAGTAGCGAAGCCGGACTTTCGTATCCGGCGAAAAAGCCTGAAGCATCTCCAGACCGACACTGGCTTGATTGAATCGCGGATTGACGGCATAAATGAACCCCTGTCCCTTGACGGAAAGATCGCTCCGTCCTAAGGAAGAGGTGAAGGATTTGGTCACGCGGAAGTCCGGGTCGAACACCATATCCGACCCCTTGCCTGTTAGTGCCGTGTCCAACGCAGGCTGCGTGGGATCGCCGTGTATATTCAAACGGCGCGTGGCTGAAAACAGCGCAGCATCGTCGGTGTAGAACAGATTACCGCCCGTGGTTACGGACCACTCCGCCATCGCCGGACAAACCGCCGACAACACCAACACGGTGGCTGCCCCCAATAGTCTGAGTCGCAAACACTCCCCCTTTGCCCCATCGAACAAGGAATGATGAGTGCCGGAGAATAGAGAGAAGATCTGCAACGCGTCAAGAGAGAAAGGACCCGCAAGCCTTTACTCCCAGAAATCGCACGTCCCACTTCTCGAAGATGCGTTATGCAGCCGGGCCCATCGTGAGGAACGTCCCGGCATCATCCCGTAGCCGCGGCATATACATGGGATACGCTGTCGCGTATCATCGCTCACGTAAATCATTCCGCACAGATACGCGTCCTGCCTAAACCGGGCACACGGCAGTACCCTGCGGCCGAACCGCCATGATTGAGAGGGGGGAATGATGCAGCATCGATCACAGGCAAAGACTTACCTGGTTCGTACAGTCGGCGGCATGTTATGGGCCGGAATTCCAGCTGTTTTCCTGCTGACCTGGTTGGTGAGCTCGCCCCTGCTCCAGGCCAGCTCCGATATCATCATTCCGAAACCGACCGATGTGCTCTTGCCGCCGCCCCCACCCCCGACACTCGAGCCCTCCGTCGTCAATCTGAAAGTCGGGAAGACCCTCCGGGAAATGAGGGAGGCGGTGGAATCATCGATTGCCGTCCACCATGAGCATGAGCAGGAATGGATCTTGGGAAAGCGGCAGCTCAACGGGGTTCCCTTCGACTATCAATACTATCTCTGGAGAGGGCCGGTACGTTTCAAAATAACAGGCGGTCGGCTCATTACCGAATTTCCCGATGCGCAATATCGTGTTCGAGTGCGGCTGAAAGATCCGAACGGACGCGCGAGGATCGCAGAATGCGGGTATGGAGAGAACGCAAATCTGCACATGAAACTGGATGCCGCGTCGGACGTTCGATGGAGCGAGGACTGGCTCATCTCCACCACCACACAGTTTGGCCGCCCGCAATTCGGAGAACCCTGCAGCTTGAAGCCGATCGACCTTGATGTGACCGAGTTGGTCGACGAGTGGATCACTCAACGGCTGCCGTCTCTGGCCTCAGCCATCGATCAGGCCTTCCTCACGCAAGTCGAGGCGAAAAAACGAGCCCAGATCGTCTGGGAGAAACTTCAGGAGCCGATGGAACTCAGATCCGGCACCTGGCTGATGTACCATCCTCAAAACCCACGGCCCGGTCTATTAACCCTGGATGGCGACCAATCGATCCACACCACCATCAGCCTGGGCTTTGATCCGATGATCGTCGTAGGTCCCAAGCCGCAGGTCGACAACAATCCCCTGCCCCCCCTCCACATCGGAGCCGCCGCGCCGGAAGGCTTTCATCTGGCCATGCCGATGCTCGTTCCCTACGAGGAGTTAAGTGCACGGCTGGCGGAGGAGATCGTGGGCCAGGAAATTATTCCGCTGGTCGGTTCCAGAATCACGATTACCGGCATCCGGACCTACGGGAGCGGCAACAACCTCATCATCGAGGTTACGGTGACCGGAGGAGTGAATGGCACGCTCTATCTTCAGGGCAAACCCTCTCTCACTCCAGACGGGCAGACCCTGGAACTGAGTGAGTTTAATTTCACGATAGATACGTCCAACCTGCTAGCACGATTCACCAATCTCGCCGCACACAATATCATCCTGGAGAAAATACTGCCTAACATGAAGATTGACGTGGCAGGCCGCATGGCGGGGCTCCGCTCACTGATTCAGCGACAGATGAACCGTGAACTGGCTCCAGGCATTTGGCTTGAAGGCACCGTGACGAGGTTGGATCCTCGCGGCATCTACCCCGTCCCAGGCGGGATAGAAGTGCAGTTCGTCCTGGATGGCACACTCAATCTGACCATTCAATGATCGGCCGGCCCATCAGCCCGAATGTGAGCGCGCCGTCTTCCAATCGGTAGCCACGAAGAACCGGTTGCAGCCCGCCGGCTTGCATCAAAGATCGGTCTCTTTCGAAAACGATCAGGAGCCGGTCTTTCCACCCAGTAAATCTTGCTCAATCATCTGTTTCCAGAGCTTCCTGGCCACCTCGTGAAGAGAAACGCTCGTGCTTTCATTGAGAAGTTCAGTGGCAACGGTCATCTCTCCTGCGCCCTCCCAGAGAAACTCTCCGGCCTGCGCATCCCACACCCTGAGCCACAATCGGAGCGTGCTGATCCTGGTCTTGAGGAGATGGTAACCAACCAGATCGAAACGGTCATCTACAGTCTCGGTAAAATTTGCAAATCCCGGCTGCAGGATATACCTGACGCCGAGCGCGGTCCCAATCTGCTGCATGCGCTGACGATTCCCGCCGCCACGAGCCAGATCGCCGACAACCTCAGTCTGGTCCGCTATGCGTTCAAGTTGGCTCAGTTTGTTAACGGTTTCATGGTAAGACAGCGCTTTGATGGACGGAGACACGTGCTCAACCGCAGCCGACAAAGCAAGCGACACGAATACAGCAACGCCCCGAGACTCGTCGGAGGCGACCGTAGGAAGGACCGCAACCGATTCCCGGGTAAGCCCCGTGACATCGAACGACGGCGGTCTCGGAGTCGCGACCGTCTGCGCATTGACAAAGTGGAGGGGGCCGCCGCAGGCCGGCAAAATCCCCATCACGAGAGCCAACGAAAGCAGGTTCCATATTTTCAGAAACAGGCTGCTCATGAATCTCCCTCTGTCCTGGTATGGCCCGTGCTTTCAGCTTTTCCCACGTCTGAGCACAGCAGCCAATTGGTGAACCGCGCGCAGATAGTCGAGCACTTCGAGCATGGTCCGGTAGACCATCTCGGCATACCGAAAACGAGATGGTGGCCTGCCTGGAAGCCGTGTTGTTCTATGAACTCAGCGAGTCTTCCGCCTTCACCGAGGTTTCGGCGGATATGGAGGCGAATCCCAGCAAGGTGACCGCGATAAGAAGAATGTGTTTCATGGGTGGTGGTATCGAATTGCGGGTGATGGTTTGGCAAGACACGGGTGCCGCCGTCGCCGGCGACATCCGTGCCTGCGATCTACTTAATCACCACTGCTAGTCATTCCCTTGATCTGCCTTTCCAGCGACTCAAGGCTCCAGTCGCCCGGGACCTGGCTGGGCGGATATTCCTTCAGGGACAAGAGGAACTTGCTGGCAATTCCCTGCAGGGGGATCAGGATGAAGGAGCGATCCAGTACCCAATCGTGATAGGTGTTGGAGTTCCCGTAGGCTTTCTCGAAAGGATCGCGCCGCAAGCTGTAGAGCAGCGGAATACGCAGGTGAACGAACGGCTCACGCCAGACATCGAGCTGGTGCGCGCGGTTCTCCAGATAGATGGCTTTCCAGTCGCCTACGCGGATAGCCATCACGGCACCGTCGTCGCCCACATAGATAAAATCCGTGCGCGGCGATTTATCCACCTTGCCACTAAGGTAGTCGAGCTGGTTATAGCCGTCGATGTGGCTCCTGTAGGTGCGGCCGTTGAGCTCCACCCCACCCTTGAGCAGCTTTTCCTTGATGTCTGGCGCGCCGGCGATGGCGGCAAAGGTCGGCAGCCAGTCCTCATGCGCGATGATTCCGTTGAGCGTCGTGCCGGCCGGGAAATGGCCGGGCCATTTGATGAAGGTCGGGACACGGAACGCGCCTTCCCAGTTCGAATTCTTCTCGCCGTGAAAAGGCGTGGTGCCGGCATCGGGCCAGCTGTTGTAGTGGGGGCCATTGTCGGTCGAATACTGAACGATAGTATCGTTTGCGAGGCCCAGTTCATCGATCAGCGTGAGCAGTTCGCCCACGTTTAGGTCATGGCTGACCATGCCATCACTGTATTCGTCCTGACCGGAGAGGCCGATCTGCTCAGGCTTCACATGGGTGCGGTAGTGCATATGCGTCGCATTCCACCAACAGAAGAAGGGCTTGCCCTCTTTTGTCTGGCGAATGATAAACTCCTTGGCGGCGGCCAGGGTTTCATCGTCGATCGTCTCCATGTGCTTCTTGGTCAGGGGGCCGAGATTCTCGACAGTCTGGCCGCCCTTGCCGTCGGCCTTGGACTTGATGATACCGCGCGGGCCGAATTGTTCGCGGAAGGTTTTGCCGTTAGGCAGCTTCAGATTATTCGGGTAGTCGCGATTCTCGGGTTCCTCCTCCGCGTTGAGGTGATAGAGAGAGCCAAAGAACTCGTCGAAGCCGTGCATGGTGGGCAGGTGCTCATCGCGGTCGCCCTGGTGATTCTTGCCAAACTGGCCGGTAGCATACCCCTGGCTTTTCAGAACGGTGGCCATCGTGACGTCGGTCTTCTGCCAGCCTTGCTTGGCGCCAGGCATGCCGACTTTGGTCATGCCAGAACGAACCGGAACGGTGCCGCCGATGAAGGCGGCGCGGCCCGCGGTGCAAGACTGCTGGCCGTAGTAATCGGTGAAGGCAACGCCTTCCTTGGCGATGCGATCGATGTTCGGCGTCTTGTAGCCCATCATGCCACGGCTGTTGTGGCTGATGTTCCACGTGCCGATATCGTCACCCCAAATAACGAGGATATTGGGCTTCTTCTCGGCTGCGGCCGCAGGGAGCGTGCCGGCGATCAACGCGAGCGTCCCCAGGAGGACGGACCATCGAACTACACGAATCATAACTGCACCTCCTACTGTGTTGGCGTGCACCTTTCATGGCACAACGCGCATTTACCCGTCGGGGAGCAGCAATTTAAAGCCCCCTGCAATTTATTCGGCATTGTAATATTGAGGTCACCAAATATCAACGTGACCGTTTCCATCGTCGAGCGATACAGGCGGCCCTGGCATTTCTCGAACCTGACGTCTAGATGCTCGGACTGGGCATACTTTCAAGCTCATGCAATCGCTTCAGGGCTTGCGCGGTTTTGAGCGCTTGGCAATGCAGCTCTGCTACGCATATGCGTCGGTAAACACACGCTTCGCCGATCGGACGATATACCCACAGGTGACACCAGCCGGCCACCTGGCATTAGTGCTCCTCTTTGGCCTCTCCCCCGTTCTCCTCATCTTTCCCTTCTGTTGGGACGGCAGCCTGAACGAGCGCACTGAGAACCTTATTGAGAGGGGTATATTTCGAGGAAGTTCGTCGGTTGAGGAAATCCGCCATCAGGCTACCGAAGGTCAACCGCACGGCATCCTCCAGAAATACCGGATCCTGCGAGATCGCCTCACTTTCCAAAGCCGCTTCGGCCACAGAGGACCACATCAATTCGCCGCTCTCCACATCCCACAATTGGAGCGACATCCGCACGGTGCTTGAACGAGTCTGCATGAGCCGGATATTGAATCCGGGAAATCGCGCACGATCAGTCATCGCCTGAGTGAAGGTGGCCAGGCGAGGCTGAAAAATGTATCGCACCCCCAGCGCCTTGCCGATTTTCCGAAGTGCGTCGCGATCGAGAAGATGGCTTGGCTCAGCATCCGCCCGCATCCGAATATATTCCGCCCCTAATCCCTGCGTATTGATCCCCGTGAGCGTGGCTTGCTCACCGATCACTTTCCAGTTCGGGATCAGCTTGCTGAGAATATCGCCAAGAATAGCTGACATCCCCACCTCTGTCCCGCGGAGGCTGCGCATTGAGAGCGCCGGAAAAATCGCCACGGGCTTTTCATCTACCGGCACCTGATAGAACGACGCACCGACGAGTGTAGAATTCGTACGAACCCGCCAGCCATAGAGCGATCCCTCACACCCCGTCGCACACATGAACAACAAAACCAGGCTCATGCCCGTCGATACTCTCACACACCAGAGCTGTCTCACCTTTGAATCCTCCCCCATGCGCGCCTGCGGTCCATACCGACGCGCTCACTGACTCAAATCGCCAAGCTCATTGCGCCCGCCATCTGTTAGATCCATGAGCAGCGGCTGCCCCCGAACGCGATGTCAGAACACCTTCGCAACCTGGGCGGCATGGATAAACCGGCTCATACAGTCGGCTGTTCCTGTGCGAATCAACATCCCGTCTTCCACCAGGATATTCGGCCCCTTCTGGACCGAGGTACAGTGCCATGAAAAGACGGTGTGCCCGGCCGACTGAACCGTATAGTCCGCCGCCAGCTCGAACGATCGATCCCCTCCGCTTGTCCAGTCCAGATAGAACCGTGTGAGGGTGCCGGACACGATGCGGTCACTCGATTCAGTGAGCCCATACCCAGACCGTCTTAGCTCCAGTCCAAGCGCGTCTGAGAAAAAGGCGCTGATTTCATGAACAAAGAATAGCTCGGTCTTGGCCGACGGGTTTGTTTCAACTTGACGCGGACGCACACGCTGCTCATCGGATGGTTGATAGCGGAACGGTGCGATCGTCACCGATCCTTGGCCTCTCAGTTGATTGGTCGGTTGATACTCTACGGACAGGATGCGCGCACAACCCGTCGCCGTCATGACGCAAAGCAAGAACCCGGCGATACATAGGCGGGAATTGCCTGAGCGAACAAATTTCCCTCGAATGATGTCTGGGATCATGGCGCACCGTTCCCCTGGAGCGCAGGAGCGAGAGGATACAACGCGGGTGATTCTATTCACCCCGCTCTAATTTTTCTACCAGACGCGGTTGCTACCACGTACCGTGGATCTAGAAGCTCGGGAATATGTAGCGCACGCCGGCCTCGACATTCCAGTCATAGGCCCCCACAAGGTCCCGCCCGAAAATCCCGACACCCGGCCGGACAAATACCCCCCACCGTCCCACCATGCTCCGACCGACTTCGAATTCAAGGACCAGGCTGGCTTTCGCGTTCCGCTCCCAATCGATCTGCCACACCGTCTGCGCGACGCTCCACCACCGCGCCCCCCAGAACGAATTGATTTGCCCGGTGAACTTCGAGACATTCACGGACCTTCTAGCGGAATCGCCGCCGAGAGACATCTGTTGAGTGAATAACCCGATCAGGAAAGACTCCCAGAGGGGGAGAAATCTGGTCGTAGCGACGGTGGGACCGACCGTATACTTTCCGAGTCCCAATCCGGTCTCCGCGGCGGTCGGCATCGTCGAAATGACGCCGAGGAGGATCGCATATTCAGGCGTGTTATAGGCACGCCACCCGGCCGTGACGGCCACGTCACTGAAGCCTCGTGTGCTGGTGATCCCGGGACGGTTGGGATCGCTCCATTTCAAGAACGGCGCATCGAAGCGAAGCAACAAGTTTTTCCGGAACGGCAGATCAACACGGGCGATGGTATCAATAGCCTGTCCCCCACTATGGAGGTTGTAGAATGAGGAAAATAGTTGCACTCGCCCCACAATGGCCGTGGGATCGGTTCCATACTTCGCCGCCAAGTTCCTGAGACGCTCTGCTTGATCCTGCTCCTCCGGTGTCACCAACTGAGGCCCCAGCCTGTGAAATAAGCCGCGTCTTGGATGGACGACAGCAGGCTCTGCTTCGGGACTGTCTAGCTCCGCCTGAAGGGCTGGCTCAAGCTCGCTCATCACTGGTGACTCAGGCGATGATTCTTGCCCCAGCCCGGTAAGAGGGCAGACCATAACCAGTGCCATCACCCCCGAAAGCCACACGCACACCTGCACGAAATCCCCGCGCGATCTCTTCGTCTGGCCCCGACTTGCACAGATGACGTTCCATGCCTGTTCGATGCCGTCGCCTAAGTGAATACGCCAACTGATCACGTTACACGAATTCGACTATCAGCAACGCTCGGAGGCTTCCTGGACGTTGAAGGACAGGCTCGTTGTGACAAACCGAGCTCCTTCCGCGTCCAACACCGGATGCCGCATCACCACGAATCGAACACCCATAGCATGTAGGTCTGGCCGATGGTGCCCTGAAATTTGGCTTCGGGACGCGGCAGGACTTCCTGCGCCTCTGCCGGCAGCGCGTACTGCGCGCCCACTCCCATTCCAAGGACGAGGAGCAGGATCATCTCGATCATTCGCCTCATTGTTGACCTCCTTGTTCATTCAGTGCGATCAAACGATCAGCGCGCGTCGCGCACCAGGCGAAATCCCACATGGTTCGTCCCGGTATCCGGTTCACCCTTGCCCCGGCCACCCGCGATGTAGCGCGCGCAATATTGATCGGTGCAGAGGAACGAGCCGCCTTTGTGAACTTTCTTTTTCACACCTGGTTCACTCGGATCGAAACTCTCCTCCGGCCCGTGCGGATTGCGTGCAAGCGGTCCCTGGGAAGCAAGCGCCTGATAGTAGTCATGGCGATACCAGTCGCTGGTCCATTCCCAAACGTTACCGGCCATGTCATAGAGTCCATAGCCGTTGGGCGGGAACGAGCCGACCGGTGCGGCAGCCGCGTGACCGTCTTCATTCGTATTCTTGTTCGGGAAATGCCCCTGGAAGGTGTTCGCCATGAACTGGCCGCCCGGGTTCAACTCATCGCCCCAGGCATAGGGTTTCCGTTCAAGCCCCCCCCGCTGCGCGAATTCGAACTCGGCTTCCGTCGGCACGCGCTTGCCCGCCCATTTCGCATAGGCCTGCACATCTTCATATGCGATGTGCACGACGGGATAGTTCCCGCGATCCGTGATCGTGCTCTTCGGTCCCTCCGGCTGCCTCCAGTTGGCGTCCTTCACGTAGCTCCACCACTGAAAGTGATCGTTCAGTTTCACGGCATGATCGGGCGGCGAGAAGACGACCGACCCGGCCACGAGATTTTCAGGTAACGCGCCGGGAAAATCTTCCGCGCGCGGCGCCTGTTCGGCGAGCGTCATATACTTAGTGGCCTTCACAAATTGCGCGAACTGGTTGTTCGTAACTTCGGTTTTGTCCATCCAGAATCCATGCACTGAGACCCGATGCCACGGCTGGGCATCAGGAAACTCCTCCGCACCCATCCAAAAGTCTCCGCCTGGAATCCAGACCATCCCCTCCGGCGCAGAGCCTGGAGGCGGCTGAACGGTTGTGCCTGGAGTGTCGTTGGCGGGCTGAACCATTCGGGTATTCGTCACGACCGGTTGCGCAGTGCCAGCCGCAATGCCACCGCCGGCCTTCGCAGCCGAGATACCCATGTCGCAGGTCATGCCGGGCGTCGAAGCCGGCGCCGCCGATGGACGAGTGCCGCCGGAAACAAACCACCATCCCGCTAGTCCCGCGCACACACAGACCACTAACGCCGCGCCGCCACGCACCCAAGCCCTGTGCATCAATGGAGGCATACGAGTTCGCTCTGCTTCTTTCATGGCTGCTTGCTACCCGGGGTTGCATCCTCGGCAAGAAAAGCCGGGGTCGGCGGTGCGGGATTCTTGGGATCTATGTCTGTGTGATCCACTGACCAGCGGTGACATTCATACTGATCCTTCTGTTGCTGCTCATCGCCCTGTCACTTCTTACGGTACGCGAACATGTCGGTTTCCACAGAAGCAATACCGGCTACAGTGAAGACTGTCAATAGACCGACCGCGGAATACGCTTCAGGTCGCACCTCCGATTGAGAAGGCTGAGGACTCTCATTCCCGAAACGGCTGATCCAGAACCTACTTGGATTGAGGAGGAATCTTGTAGTGGAGCGCGGGCGATCTCGCCAACCCGGCGCCAAATTGCTGCACATTATCCACTCCGGCGTATACCGTGAGTCGCGCGCCTGGATCCGCAAAATCATTCTCTCTCCGGCAATCCCGGCGAACTTCCCCGTGCCGCTGACGATCATGAAGAGTCCCCGACAGCTCTCCAGAAGCTCCCCTGAGCACGTATGCCGCGCAAACAGCCGATCCCCCGCTTGCCCTGTGATGATGCAGCGCCCCTCCCGTCTCGGTTCCCTTCACGAAATTGCTCTCGACGGTTCCAGGACAGACGATGGAGACGGCATCCAACAAGCCCATGTACGCCTACTCTTCGCCGACTGGAACGCATAGTATTCATCTAACGCCCCCTCCCCTTGGGGTCTGGTGCGACCCAAACAGACTCAAAACATATACCGAGCTCCAACTTGGGTAAACCAGTCATAGGCTCCGGGAACACCAGCACCCCACAATCCCACGGCCGGACGCAGCCACAAGCGGAAATGATCGCCCAGCTTTCTCCCGATTTCGAACTCCAGATTCATCGCGGTTTTGCTCTTCTGCGTCCAGTCGATAAAGAGGTTCGGTTCAATGGTGGTCCACCAATCTTGTCTCCAGGGGGAGTCGAACCCGATTCTCACGCGACTGTAGTTGACGTCTCTCCTGCTGGGGTCGCCCCCGATAGACACGATGTGTTGGACCACGGGCTGCATAACAGAATTCAACCCGGCAAGTGGAATAGCCAGATGTACTCCCGGCCCGACCTGATACTTCCCCCGCCCCAAATCGGAATGGCTTGCGCTGGGCAAAATAATGTCGGTGCCCGCTAAGACCGTGAGTGCCGGTGTTTTCCAGACCTGCCCGCCGACTCGAAAAAAGATGTCCCCCAATCCCGACTGTGAGGATCTGCCTGTCGGATGAAAATCGAACCGGTGGGGCACATCGGCACGGAAAAGAAGCCGGCTCCCGATCGGAACGGCCACGGAGGCAACGTGTTCCAGCTGAGCCGATCCGTCCCGCCTGTCGCGATACTCAGTCGAGAGCTGCGCCCGCCCCACAATGGCCGTGCCGTTGATGCCGAGATCTCCGGTTCGCAGCTTCAGCAAACGGTCTGCCATCGTTGCGAGGGCTTCTCGCAGAGGCCTCCGCCGGGGCTCGACCTGAGGAATGTCTTGAGGCGCCTCCGGCGCAACCTCTGCGCCGGAGGCCTCTTCGGATCTTGCTTTTGTCGCTGAGTTTGTCAATGCAAGTGGAGGCGGCTGGGCGTTTGCGAGACCGGATTCTTCCGGCAGGTCGAGATCCAGGTCCTGAGCGCGCACAGGCCATACGGTCATGCACGAGAAAAAGATGAAGATTCCCAGACTAACCAGGACCTGCCAGCCGGACGGCCTGCTCCAAGTAGAGACGTTGCGCTTCATACGAGGTGCGGAAAGAGAGCCGCGTGATGGCGGATGCGAAGATGGGTACCATGAGCCACAGGGCAACCGCAAGAGACGAATAGGGGAATTCCCGAGGCCAGCTCTCGATTTCCCAACGGCTTTCACGGTATTGTGCGACAGGCACTGACGTGGGGCGCGTTCTAGCACGGCCCCACACGGCTGAATGACCTGCCACAACCGGACATGAGGGAGACAATGCCAGGACTCACCCGTCCGACAATCCGGCAACGACTGCAGTCCACCAGCCTTCTGGTTCTATTGGGCCTCTCCCTCTGGTTCCTCCCCACCGACTCCAACGCGCTCCTCATGGACGCACCAGCCTACAATGATATGGGCATGGTGCAGCAGAGTAAGGGAGATCTAGACGGGGCCATTCAGAACTATCGTGAAGCCCTGAGACTCAAACCGGACTTTCCGGAAGCGATGTACAACCTGGGTGTCGCCCTCCAGGCCACGGGTGATTCGGACGGCGCCATCGCACAGTACCGCGCGGCCCTGACACTGACACCGAACGAACCGGATATCTATGCAAACCTCGGCAACGCGTTGGCTGCGACAGGAAACCCTGACGCAGCCAGCGAAGCCTACCGCACGGCGCTCCGGCTAGATCCCGGGCAGCCCGGCATACACTACAATCTGGCCATCGCCTTAAAGGCGAACGGGGATATGGACGGCGCCGTGGCGGAGTATCGTGAAGCAATCAGGATGAAACCCGACGACGTGAGCGCCAGAAACAACCTCGGCATTCTTCTCCAAAGCCAGAACCGCATCGATGCCGCAATCGAGCAGTACCGCGAAGCCGTGCGGGTGCAACCCAATCACGTAAACGCCCACTACAGTCTCGGCACTGCGCTCCACACAAAAAATGAACTGGCTCTGGCCATTGCGGAGTATCGAACCGTCATCCGGCTTGATCCGCCCCATGTCGGCGCCCACAACAACCTGGGAATCGCCTTGCAGGCGACGGGAGACCTCATGGGTGCGATCGCCGAGTATCAGGCTGCGGTCTCCCTCAAGCCTGACCATGTCAAAGCCCATTACAATCTGGGCGTCGCTCTCCAATCCGTCCATAATTCTGACGGCGCCATCGCCGCGTTCAAAGAATCGATCAGGCTCCAGCCGGACTACGCCAACGCGCACCAGGGGCTGGCCGACGCCCTGCAGGAAAAAGGTGATCTCGTCGGCGCGATGGCGGAGTATCGAGCCGTGCTGCGCCTCCAGCCGACTCACGCGGCCACACTGCTGAACCTGGGCGCGGCACTGCAGGCAACCGGCGATCTCGACGGCGCAATTGCGATGTACCGCCATCTGCTCGGCTTGCAGCCTGAGCGAGCTCGCGCCCGGTATAATCTGGGCGTGGCACTCCACGCCAAAGGCGACCTGGATGCGGCCATCGAACAGTACCGGACCCTGGTGAATCTCCGACAGGACTATACGCTCGGGTTCTATGCATTGGGAGAAGTCTTGGCGCAGAAGGGACTGCGCAAGGAAGCGGCGGGAGCGTTCCGTGACTATCTTGCGAAAGAGAAAGATACTCCCGATACTCACCACCGCATTGAGCGGGTCCACGCCCAACTAAAGGACCTCGACAACTAGTGCTCACAAGGAAACCGGCATCCGAACCGCCGTTGAAACGCAGCTGCGCTCAAAAGGCTATCAGCCGCCGCAACCGGACAACCTGACTTTTTGAATGAGGGAATATAATTGGGATCCACCTGCTCCCAGAGCTCGTCGTGCTCTCCGCTCATCCCCCAGCCCCGCACATAGAGGCGCGCCAGCACCGGCTCGATGCCAAGACGATGCTGGTCCATAACCCGCCCGACCACTGTCATACGGGCCAACGTCAATACTGAACAGACCGTTTTGTTTTCTCCACCACCACCCAGTAGGAGCCGGCTTCGGAGCCTTTCTGGATCGGCGGACGATGCGGAAT
Organism: Nitrospira lenta; assembly: GCF_900403705.1. NCBI lineage: Bacteria > Pseudomonadati > Nitrospirota > Nitrospiria > Nitrospirales > Nitrospiraceae > Nitrospira > Nitrospira lenta. The sequence goes on from NZ_OUNR01000022.1 coordinate 123,598, forward strand.
ATAATCTTGGTCCAATGGCCGGTTCGTGACATGCAGCCGGAGGAATTGCGCATCCTCCTCTTCCTCAATGTACGCTCCCCCCAACATCACAACTTTTCCGCGATACTGCTCCGAGTGGGCTACCAGCAGGAAAAGCGTCGTGCCGGGCTCTGCCATCCGTACATAATGCCGCGGGACCTTGACGCACTCCAACGGCAAGAAGGCGATACTGGAAACCATTGCCGCACACAGCGACCGGAGTGAAATCCGAGCTTTTCGAGTCATTGATGACGTCCGTTCATCACGATTCCTGATCCCTGCAACCGGCGAGCCTACTGCAAGCGTCCGACAGTCCGGTGAGTCATGCGACCACCGCCGCATGGACAGCAGAGGGGCAAGTGAGGTAGAACCGTGCATCGTTGACCCCGTGCTAGTCCTCACGTAACACTGACGTCGAAGAGGAGAGGGTGATGAAGGAGTGGCTTCGTACATTGTCCTGCGGGATACTGCTGAGCGGAATGGCCGGATTGGCGGGATGCGCGCAGATCGAACCGCTGCCTCCCCCCCCGACAACCCCTTCGTCCATTGTGACATTCGAAAGCGCAGCGGGGAAGTGGAGTGGAATATTGAGAGCGATACCAGTACTACGACATGATGATTGGGTGACATTGACGATAGGCGATGACGGATCATACGAGTTTGAGAGCGTGCGAGCGATCGGAATCTTTCAGGGAAAGGGAACATTCACGATCCTGGATGGGAAGCTCAGCGCGGAAACCGATCGGGGATCATCCGTAGTGACACTCTATAAGGATAGCGGACGGCGCATGCTGAAGGTCGAGGCGACGACCAAGGATGGTGTGCAATACTCAGCTCAGTTGACCCCAACGAAGTAGCCTGTGCCGCTCATTTGGTTGCTCGCGCTCACTACAGCAGAAAGACACCAGCCGTTTCAGCTCGTGACAAAGAGCAACCATGGCCTGAAAAGGCTGGTGTCGACAGTTCGATTCTGTCCCTCGGTACCACTTCTCCTTCACTCACCTACTGAATTCCCACTTCCTCCGACCCGCTTACACAATCGCACTGCAACAGCTTTCAGTCAGACTCGCCCGATCTTTTTCCACTCTGCCCCCTGGCTCTATTCCCGATTTATTTTCCCAGCCCAGCAATTTTTTTCTTGGCTATATCTTGACCCACAGAATAACGGATCAGCCTAGAACGGCTGATCGCCGATCCATTCAAACATAGTGGTGATGTATCAGGCTCAACGGTCAGGATAGGAGCAATGCGCCAGGAGACCATGCTATCAGCTCCATCTCACTCCGCCGTTGATCGGCAACCGGCCATATCAGTTGATTCGATCAAGCTCTCCCATCGCGCGAGCCAAGTGCACACGGGAGGCATTTAAACGAAACAGCGCATCGACGGCATTTTCTCGCGCACGAGAAACTGAAAATAAGGCATTGGTAACCTCAAGGCTGCTGTTTGATGTTAAAACGGCAAAGCGTTCTCGCGCGAGCAGTAATTCCAGCAACGAGGCCTTGAGCCCTGCTTGTGCAATGACCAACTGGTCTTTGGCCCCCGCCATCGTGACCAGCGCTTCACGCACGTCCATTTTGACCTGAAGCGTCACACCCTGCATGCGAATCGACTCTTGCTCTAACTGGCTTCGAGCCTCTCTGATGCGGCCTTCCCGCTGACCGCCGTCGAAAATCGGAATCTGCAACAGCACCGCGACATTGTACGTGTCCAACGTATTGTGAACACGGTTCCCGATAAACCCATAATCCCCTTGGGCAACAAGCGCAGGAAGACGCTCTCCCACCGTTGAGCTGAAGGCCAGGGCAGTAGACTTGATGCGCAGATTCTGAGCCTGCACCTCAGGACGCTGCGCGATAGCCACATCGATAGCCTCCTCCACCGAAGGGAAACGCTCCGCACTCAAGCGAAAGTCATCCGTGAGCTGAAGGGAAATATCCAGCGGAAGGCCCATCGCATTCAAGAGATTCAGCTTAGCGCGCTCGAAGTCAGATCGTGCAATCGAAAAATGCTGCCGCTCATTTTCCAGCTGGGACTCTAATCGCGCCGTATCCAGGCCCGTCCCCATTCCTCCGCCTTGCCGGCGTTTCACAAATGCCAAGAGATCAGTAAACGGCTGCTGGTTGGCCTCCCGCATCTTGATTGTCGCCTGCGCTTTCAGCGCTTCCATGTAGAACAACCCGACGGTCGACATGGCATCGGCTTTAGCCCCTTCCGACTCAAATTCCGCCACCTTGAGCGCTTCCCGTGACGATCGCCATCGCTGAATCAAACTAAGGCTGAATAGGTTTTGGGTATAGTTCACGCGACCGTCAAAAATACTAAACTCACTCGTTCGTACCGGCGCCAAACCCAAGGTGCCAAGAAACGTCGTCTGCTGACTCTGACGCGCGCTCCCGGACAAATTCGGCAACATGGCGCCCAACTGAGTCATCACATTGCCGCGGGCCGCCTCAATCCGTTCTTTATAGAGCCGGACATTGGGATTATTACCCAGCGCCGCATCAATAGCTCCTCGCAAACTCAATTGCAGCGGAGCCAAGGACACTACTCCCGATTCTGTTGCAAGAGGAGACAGCTCGGCTGCATCACTTATCGCAGGGGCCAGCAGGCCGAGCAGAAGCCCAATACTCCAGATTTCTCGGACTCTTCTCCACAACCATCGTCTCTGCATACCTACAGCTCCTTTCACCATGGAGAACGGCATCACGCAACTCCCAAACACATCCCATGGCCCACTCGCGCAACCCAGGGAGAAGCGTGCCCATCACGCGATCAAAACATCATCATTTCTGGCTAGAGAGGAAATTGACAGAGCAGTGCAACCCGGCGGAAAGGCGATGATCATGGTTGGGAATCTCGAGTCGAATCCCAAAGGTCCCGCTTGCCGAATCAACCACCTTGTTCACAATAGAAACCCGCGCCTTATACACCCCTCCTGGCGGATCGGAAGGGCGCACGTCCGCCTGCATCCCCACGGCTACTTGCCCCAGCATAGGGAGAGGGGCGAACACTTCCACCCGCAAGGGATCGATTTGCGCCAATTTGAGTATCGGATCCTTATTGACCAACTCGCCAGGATGTTGGTGGCGTTCGACAACGACGCCGGCGATGGGACTTCGGATTGTTCGAAGCGATAATGCCGCTGTCGATCGCTGGAGTTCCAGCTCCGCCAAGCGAGTATTCTCCACCGCTTCGGCATGAGCAATTTCCGCCAAACGCTTCTCAGTTTTTGCTTCATCGGCTTCATGAGCGGCAATCGACGAAGATTTCACGAGATCACTGGCCCGTGCCAACTTGCGCAAGGCAAATTCCTCTTTCACAATACTCGTCCGTACTTCAGCCTCCACGCCAGCCTTGGCCCGCGCCAAGGCTACCGTCGCTTTTTCGACGCTCGATTCAAGCGTGGCCAAGACCTGCCCTTTCTTCACCACATCACCGCGCTCTACAGTGACCGACTCCAGCAGCCCTTCGACCGGCGAGCCGATCGCTACCTCCATATAGGGAAGAATCAGGCAAGAGAGATCGGAGGCCACGCTTAAGGAGGCCATCCCCAGCACGACACTCACGATAGACAGCCCACGGATACACAGCTGAGACACCGATCGCACCATCGTCATTCCACCGTTCCCGAAAAAGCCAGCGACGATTCCGCCTGTTCTTCGTGTTTGAGCAAATCGCGTCGAATGTTCGCATGCCATCGCTCAGCTCGCCGCTGCGCCCTTGCAACAACCCACACACCGATACGCTGCGCAATCCAGCGATTCGTCGAGAACATGAGCCGGCAGACCCGCCCCGCCCAGGCACGCTGATGAGCCTGAACAAGCTCGTCCTCTAGCGACACAAACGCCTCGCAACTCCCCGGGTCGCCTTGCCGCCCGCACCGTCCATAAAGTTGCCGATCGATACGCCCGGCCTCATGGCGTTCCGTCGCGATGACATGAAGCCCCCCCAACTCCGCAACAGCCTTGTCGATGTGAATATCTGTTCCTCGTCCAGCCATGTTGGTTGCCACAGTGACTCGCCCCTGTTCGCCCGCGCAAGCCACGATGGCGGCCTCCTCCTCGTCTTGCCTGGCATTCAGCACCCGATGAGGCAATCCCGCGGCGATAAGCCGGCTACTTAGCTCTTCTGACGCCGAGACAGAACGGGTACCGATGAGCACCGGGCGTCCCTTGAGATGCAATGCCGCAACACGGGCCGTCACGGCCTTCCATTTGTCCTCTCCCGTAGGAAACACCCACTCTCCCCAATGAACTCGCTGAATAGGCCGATTAGTTGGAATACGGACGGACGCCAGGCGATACACCGACCAGAGCTCCTTAGACACCTCCCGCGCCGTTCCAGTCATCCCGGCTAGCCAAAGATACCGCCGAAAGAACCGCTGATAGGTCAACCGAATGAGCGGATTGGTCAGCGGCGTAACGGAACACCCCTCCTTGATTTCGATCATTTGATGGAGTCCCTGCTCCCAGGAACGCCCTTCCAGAATACGCCCCGTATATTCATCGATAATCTGCACCTTCCCCTCGCGAAGCAGATAGTGCTCATCGCGACGAAACACCACCAGCGCCGTCAATGCTTGTCCGACCAGCGCTTCCCGTCGCCGAGGCCCTTTCCATAACCCGCCAAAGAGCTGCGCGCGCGCGGCCAACTTGGCCTTCCCCATTGAGGTGAGGAGCACCGAGCGCTCCCGAGGATTCATGGTGAAGTCTTCGCCAGGCACTAATTCTCTGGCCAGCAACAAGGCCGATTCATACAGCGACTTTTCCGGCACTTCTCCGCTACTCCCGGAGATAATGAGCGGCACCTTCGCTTCATCGATTAAGACACTATCCGCCTCGTCTACCAGTCCGAAACACAACCCCCGCAATACAATGCGATCCCGCCCCACATCCCGGCCAAAGTACCGGCGAAGTTCGAGTTGAACACGATGCGGCTGTTTGCCGACCGCAAGGCGATCGCGCAAATAATCAAACGCCACTTCCTTATTAGTGCAATAGGTCACATCACAGCCATACGCAGCGCGGCGGGCAGACGGCTCCATGTCATGCGTCACCACTCCGACGGAAAGGCCCAGCATGGCATAGATGGGCCCCATAGCAGCCGCATCACGAGCGGCCAAGTAGTCGTTGACGGTAATGATGTGCACCGGCACCCCAGCCAGCGCCGCTGTGGCGGCCGGCAAGACGGCGGTTAATGTCTTGCCCTCACCCGTCGCCATCTCCGCGACCAGTCCATTGAGGAGCACCCACCCGCTGAATAGCTGCACATCGAACGGGCGCTTCCCAATCGCTCGCGCCGCCGCCTCACGGACCACGGCAAACGCCTTGGCGCTCGCCTCAAATACCAGGCCCTCTCGCCGAAGCTTCGCGCGTAACTCACTGGCAAGCGCGCGCAGCCCCTCATCAGGCAACGGACGAATCGACTGGTCATATCGATTGACCGCTCCCACGATATCAGCGCGGCGGCAGTCCCAGGCCTTGGCACGCCGGAGGAATGGCCGCGCCATGGCCGCGCCCATCCGATCGCACCACCCGATCCGCGGCAAGTCCCGCTCCAAATACGGGCTGCGTATGGAAGTCTGTTGGAAACGTGCGCTAAACATTGAACCTCGACAGAAACAACTGCCGCCCCTTGCGATACCATTGAACCGCCAGCGGCGACCGCCCATGATCGAACCGCACAAACACCCGGCCACCGACATTCAACACCCCCAGCGGCGGTGGCAATTCCACATCGACCTGAAAGACATTCTTCAACGCGGTATGGCCCTTGGGATCACGTGGATCCAGAGGCACCTCGCCTCCTCCCTCATGGCTCAACGCCGGGCTGGGAATCTCTTTCGATGCGGCCGGCACGAAGCGTTTCAGGCGAGCGTCCGCTGGATCGGCCAATCGCTCAGCCAATCGCACCTGCACCTGCTTCGTATTTGACGCGATCAGGTCAATGTCCACCTGCTCCACCATCGTTCGAACCGTCATTGTTTCCAGATTGACCACATACGCGACCAATCCGCCGTGCGTCAAAAACCGGCCTGGCAAATCGCTGCCTTTAGGCAGCACAACCGTCCCCGCAGTCTGACTGCGGATCATCAACTCCTCGGCCTGCTCTCGTGCACGGACTAAATTCTCCTCCACCACCAGGCGCTCTTCCGCCAAGATCTGAGCCTTTACCAGATTGTCGGGGAACTGCTCGCGAATCCGTGCCGTCACCTCATCCAAACGAGCCTCCAGCGTATGCACCTTCGACACCAGCACCGGATCCTCGCACACCACCAACACATCGCCGGGTAAAACCTGTTCGCCGGACTTCACCACGACCGTCCGCACAAATCCATCGACAGCGGCCCGCACATGCGCCTCTTCTGGAATCCAGACGACGCCTTCCGCACGCGTCCGATAGGGAACCGGAACAAGGCACACGAGCCCTATCAAGCCGGCCAAAACTCCAAAACTGACGACCATCGCTCGCCCCCGGACCAGGCGAAGGCGAGGGCTGGTGAAGAGAAACGCCAGCCCCTTTCCCAGTGGAAAGAGAATCCATGTACAGGCCGTAAGACCGGCAAAGATCACGCCGAGCAGAAACAGTTGATCGGTGAGAAAGAGAAGAATGCCCACAACGACCAATATGCGGCAAACATAGGCGGCAATGGCATAGAGCACGAACCAGCGCCGCTCGCCTGGGGTCGCTGGGCCAGGTACGGCATCCCGGTGGCCGAAAAGATAGCGTTCGGCAAGGAACCCAAGATAGCGATTGGCCCGCATCTTCAAGTTGGGGATTTCCAGATAGTCCGCCAGCATGTAATAGCCGTCAAACTGGAGCAACGGATTCCCGTTGAAGATGACCGTCGAGATACCAGCCACCATAATCGCATTGTAGGCCAGCGTGCGAACCGCTCCCGGCTCGACGCTGAGCCAGACAAACATGGCGATCGCCGCTAACGCCAACTCCACCAGCATGCCGGCGGCACCGACCGCCACCCGCTGCCAGGTGCGACTGAATGCCCACGAAGCGGACGCATCAACATAGGGCACGGGAGTAAAGACAAGGAACATCACACCGAGATCGTGCACTTCACCGCCGAACGCTTTCACGGCGAACGCATGGCCCAGTTCATGAAGCAGCTTGATCGCGGGAAACAGAAACCAGAGCACCACGAGATTGTGCGGCGTCATCACCTGATCCAGCACATTCGAGGTCAGATCATGCCAATGGGAGGCGCCGACGAACAGCGCAGGCACAACGAGCGCACACCACAGCAGCGCACCTCTCCAGCCAAAGAACGGACGCACGAAGGGCAGCAGTCTGGTAAGAAATCGCTCCGGGTCCCAGAGTGGGATCTGCCACGAAAACACGCTCATCAAGCGCCGCTGCCACTTGCGCTGCCGCTGGGTTTCGAAGCGGTGAAAGATCTCCGTCGTATCGGGCGAGAGTTCGCCTTGCAGCAAATCCGCCGCATGGAGCTGGCCGAGCAACTGAATGATTTCGCCTTGAGTCGGCGCATCATCGCCAAGCTTGGCACAGACCTCTTCCCACACAGCCTGCACCGTCGCACGTCCGTTGAGGAGCCCGATCACATGGTAGGCAGCCGGAGAAAACCGATGGAATCGCGCATTGGACCGATCTTGAAGTACATACCAGACCTCGCCCCGATACAGGTGGCGATGAATCTGCGCGTGGCTCCGCAGACGCAACGCAAGATTGGCCACGCGGTACCAGGCAGGACTGAACAATGCGTCACTCATCGATCACGTTCACCCGCTGACGGTCGATGGCACAAATCCAACAACCATGCACAGCAGCATCCAGAGGTTCAGATCTACGGGAGCCATGACCAGAGGGCTAACCGGATCCAATCCGTGACTGGATGCGTCCATATCCACACCAGCCGGCGCCGGTCGACGGCGATCTTACCGGCGCCCTCCATGCCAGGCTGAAGGCGGCCGTGCGGGAGATCGAATCGAGACTCCACACGGAAAAAATTGCGTCCATCTTGGGCCGTCGAGACCGGCGTCACGGTCTCGACCATGAAATCTGCGGTGTCCGTCGGAAACGCCGAAAGCATCAGAGCCCCAGTCTGTCCGGCGCGCACATCGGCAATGTCCCGCTCGTCGACTTCGAGGACCAAGCGGTAGGCATCCAGCGGCGCAATTTCAAACAAAACCTTGCCCTTCTCGACCGGTGCGCCAAGCTCCTGACTCAAATCTCCCGTGACCACCATCCCTCGGAACGGCGCCACCATGCGAGTCCGCCCGAGTTGATCGTCGTACAGCGCGATCTCCGCCTCAACTTGCCGCAATTGCGCCGACACGATTTCAACCTGCGAGGCTTTTTGCTCCGCCATGGCCTTACTGTATTCTTTGCGCAATTCCTCAGCCCGGCCTGCGGATTTGAGCCGTTCCAATTTCAGCTCGCGATCGTCCAGAAGACACAGCAACTGTCCGGCATCGACCACGGCTCCGGCGCGGACCGGCGCCTCACGAATAAAACCATTGAACGGGGCCACCGCCGCCCGCTGCACAACCGGTTCCAAGACGGCCTTGGCGGCAACCCGGTACTCCCCCTTGGCGAATACACAGAACAGCAACAGACCAAGCACCCCGGCGGACGCCAACTTCACCGCAACGTGCCTGAGACCGATCAACGAGCGGACATACGTCCAACTCGCGTCCAGAATCTTTACGAACAACCAGCGATCATCGCGCCGCTGGACCTCAAGAATCGGCCCGACGACCGCGGCAACGGACTGGCATAGCTGAATCGTATCCTCGTCAAACGGCCGATCCGCCGGACGCTCAAGCAGAAGAGCTCCGATAGGGGCCCGGCCGCCCATAATCGGTACCGTGCAAATCGCACCGGGCGCATGCTGATGAGACAATTCGTCGTGAGCCCGCACCACCGTCGTCGACAAACCGGTCGGAGGATGAGTAATCGTCACCCGTTGATCGAGTGCCTCCTCCATCGCCGCCGCGATCGAACGAAACAGATTTGCCTGCTGCATAAACTCGGCGCTGTGGGAAACCGCCTTAACGGCAGTCCGGCCACGATCAAGAAACCCGATGCTGACCCGGTCGCACTGGCAGGCCGCCGCCAATGCCGTTGTCAAACTCATACAGGCGGCATGCACCCGGTCATGCCCCAGCACCGAGGCAACCAGATCGAGGGTTTTCTCCACGCGATCTTTGGCGGCGACTTCCTGCTCCATCCGCTCGCGGCTCACAAGCAGTTCCAGCCATCCGGCGCCCCAATGGAGCTGTCGCAACACCGCTTGCAGCTCACTTTGATCGGCGGGCGAGACATCGAGCACGATCGCCCCATGCAGCTCATTCCGCACTTCGATCGGATAGGCCACTTCACAGTGCTCCCCGACATCCGGCGAGACAACCGTCTCCGATGCGACGACCACACCCTTGCGTTCCGTCAGAGCTTGCTGCGCTGTTGCCGTGAGATAGCTCAGATTTCGGCGCGAGTCGGGCCAAAAGGCAATCGGACGAAACGGCCCTTGATCGGGAACGCCGATGAGGACCATACCGGCCCGAATGCCGTCAAGCTGCGCGCATTGCAGAGCCAGCCAGCTTCGGCAAAATCCACTGATCGTCGTCGCGTGCGCAAAGTCAGACCATAACGCGGCATCTTGGCTTGATGCCGGCACCGGCAACGCCGGAGAAGGCCCAATGCGCTGAGACTCTGCCGAAGATACCTGGCTCATCGATCAATCACCTCGCGACGATTCAAGACGAATCTTCAGCGCGTTTCCCCCTCGGTCACACAAGAACTGCATTGCGACTCACACATTGGGCCGCATCGAAGTACGGCAATCGAACCAAGAAGAAAGCGTGATCGTGGGGGATCATCATGGGAGCAGAACGGAACGAGCGGGAATGAGGAGCCTCACTCCCGCTCAGATACATCGTTACTCTGGACGGCCAGGCTGTTCCGTCATGGCGCCAAATCGCTTTTCATAATCCGTCATGACATTCGTTAAAAGCGTAGCCAGCCGTTTGGCGGCAAACGGGCTGAGAATCAACCGGTCCGTCAGCTGCACATGCACTTCGCTTTGGCCACGTTCCCACGCATTATTGATCCCGAAAATAAGGACTACTTCTTCACGTGTGGTCGACACATTACACACATTGGCATACGAGCTTTTGAGATTGGTGTCGTCCCAGCGAATGGAAGGATTCGCCGCCGCTTTCGCAGCCTGCGCAGCAGCATCCTGAGTCTGGCGGGGAGCCTTTGAGGTTTCAGTAGACATACGACTTCCTCCTGAATTGGTAATAGGTGATGGCCAACACTCCGACAATCGAGCCGAAGTATCGCATTGCGTATTCCAAAGTATCAATAGGCATAAATACTTGTAATACTAATAAGTGAAGAATGTGTGCGGGCGAGACGACACCCAGTCCAGTCATCGGTGTGCCGGGGTTCGGCTCAGCTCCCTCACCGCCCCAGGCTCCAGCCACGGCCTGCAGTAAGCGGTGCCAGAACACGGTGACGGAGCCCGAGGAAGGCGGGACGGGATGAGGGTCTCATTATCGCGTGCAACATCGACCTTGCCGACCTACTGGCACGTGATGCCCACACCCTGCCAAGCGTGATGCTTATCCGACTCAAAAACCAGACATTATGATTCTGGCGAACCTCGGCTTATACACGTGCTCAGTGAATGCCATGACGGCTTGACTGCCAGTGCAATTGAGATCATCAAAGAGACTCGGTGCCGCATGCGACACCTCCCCTATCGAATTCCGCGCCTGCTAAGCCATTTCGTTGTCCATTGCAACCGATACCCCATTGCGTGACTCTAGGGCCTCACGGTGTCCCTGCATTATTTCTTCTTCCCCGGCAACACCACTTCAATCCCATGGTCATGGGGCGCGACCTCCTCGCGCCCGGTGTCGAGGAGGAAACGCTGAAGCCAGGAGGTCTTGTGCACAGAGAAACCCAGCGCCATTTTTTTGTGAGACTCCTGAGGCCCCTCTCGCTCACGCCAATCAATCACCGGCGCGACGGCAGAAGAGCCCGTCGACGACGCACCCGGGATCGGCTCAGTTCCGCCACCGCCCCAGGCTCCAGCCACAGCCTGTAGTGAACGGCGCCAGAACGCAGTGCCAGCGTCCGATGAAGGCGGGACAGGAGCCGCGAGGGACGGACCCGATTCAAAGGCCGTCAGAATCGACCGGCGCACGCCCGTGGGCAGCGCCTCAGTCATCAGCGTGGCGCGATGCGACTGCGCCTGTTGATCGTCATAGCCAAGGACATGCCCCATCTCGTGCATGACGGTGGTGAGCAGATCCATGTGACCCGCCGCCGGACTAGACCCATCGGCGATCCATTGCGCGAGGCCCCGCACGAAATGGAATTCGGCATTGTCTTTTGGCGTGACATCCAAGAACCAGCCATAGCCCGCCGCCGTGGCATCGAGACGGACCGTCGTCCCGTTGGTCAACCCGAGCGTGGCCCCCTCTAAGTCGGCGATCTGCCAGGTCAGCGACGCCAACACCGTCTGCTGATCCAGGGTCAGCCCGGTGCGGACCCAGCGGGCCTGGGCCTCCTGAACGATCGGCGCCAACTGCGCGGACGTCAGGGCTGCGAGCGATCCATCATCCGTTCGCGCCCCCCCCTGTGCTAAGAGCGGCGCGGGCGGCGCGCCCGGAGTCGTGACGGTTTCGCCGGTGACAGAGCTGGCATTATCCCGACCCGGCAGGGCCACCTTCGCAAAGAACCAATCGGTCCCCGCATTCCCGCTCAGATTATCGCCGACGGCATCGTCGAACACCGTCGTCACGTTCAGCGTGAAGGTACCGTTCAGTCCTCCTCCATTGAGCAGATGACTGACACGTTGACTGTAGGTCTGATCGGTCCGCAGCCACTCGGCGGTGAGATTGCACATCGCCACGAGATTCGTATCATACGCCGTCGTCCCGCCGATCAAGAGATCATCATCGCCATTGCCGGTAAGATTGTCACCGCCGCCCCCGCCGATGAGGATGTCCCGCGCGGCGCCGCCCGTCAGATTATCGCCACTCGCATCGGCTCCGCCGAATATCACGTTAGGTCCCGCCCCGCCGGTAATGTTGTCGCCCCCGGCATCGCCGAACAGAATGGTCGGCGTGGTGATGGCACTGTTGATCGTGATGTTATCCCCACCGCCCCAGCCATGCACGATGATGCGACCGGTCGGCTTGGCAATGATGGTGCTCTGCCCATTGATCGTGACTTGATAGTTGGCCGTGCCACTAGGCGCGACGGTAATGTTATCGCCGTTATTGGTGCCATTGATGCCGAGCGCAGTCTTCGTGGCATCCCAGGGATCGGTCGTGAGTCCCACGGTCACGACGGACAAGGAGCGCGACACGCTGGTTTGCGCACCGTTGCTGTCTTTCACCGTCAGCGTAACCGAGTACGTGCCCGCGGTCGCATACTGATGGGTGGTGGTGACCGTGCCGCGTGCCGCTGCCAGGAACGGCAGAGTAACCCCATCGCCGAAATTCCACGAAACTTGGAGCGTATCCGATAAACCGACATCACCGATGACACCACTGAAGCTCAGATCGACCCCGGCGACGGCCGAGGCGGGCACCGTCACCGTCGCCGTCGGCGCCACATTGAGCACCGTGATCACGAAGGTCTGGCTCGCCGTGGCCACCCCGTCGGTCACCTGGATCGTCACACTGTAGGGGCCGGCCCCAGGACCATCGGTCGGAGTCCAGGTAAACACCCCAGTCGTCGCCATGATGGCCGCGCCAGACGGGGCGCCGGATGCCAGGCTGTAGGTAAGGATCTGAGCCGGCTGGTCGGCATCACTACCGGCCGCAGTGAACGTCAGGAGTGAGCCTTCGTTCACGGTCTTACTCGTGATCGGCTGCAGTACCGGCGCTTGGTTCACTTCTGTCACGGTGATCGTCACCACTTCACTGGTCGTCACCACGCCATCGGTCACCGAGAACGTCAGGTTATTCGTGCTCGGCCCTTGCGCTTCCGTCGGGGTCCAGCTGAACGTGCGCGTTGCCGCGTTGAACACCGCGCCAGCCGGCAAACCCGTCGCACTGTAGACCAACGCCTGAGTCGGAGCATCGGCATCCGTCGCGGAGATCGTGAAGGACAAGAGCGTCCCTTCCGCCACCGTCTTGGGCCCGATCGCCGTCAACACCGGTGCCACATTCACCTCTGTCACGGTGATCGTCACCACTTCACTGGTCGTGACCACGCCATCGGTCACCGAGAACGTCAGGTTATTCGTGCTCGGCCCTTGCGCTTCCGTTGGGGTCCAGCTAAACGTGCGCGTTGCCGCGTTGAACGCCGCGCCAGCCGAGAGCCCCGTCGCACTGTAGACCAACGTCTGGTTCGGGGCATCGGCATCCGTCGCGGAGATCGTGAAGGACAAGAGCGTCCCTTCCGCCACCGTCTTCGGGCCAACGGCCGTCAGCACCGGCGCGACATTCACCTCTGTCACCGTCATCGTCACGGCTTCACTCACAGTCACCACCCCATCGGTCACCGAGAAGGTGACGATGAAACTACCTGGGCCTTGGGCCTCGGTCGGCGTCCACACGAACTCATGGGTCGTTGGATCGAACGTGGCTCCCGTCGGAAGGCCCGTCGCACTATAGACCAGGGGCTGAGTCGGTTGATCGACATCACTGCCACTGACCGTGAAGCGCAGTTCTGCCTGCTCATTCACCGACTTCGGGCCAATGGCAGTCAGCACCGGTGCCGT